>JAQZBM010000231.1 GCA_029238945.1 Clostridia bacterium | reverse complement strand
TAAAGCTTCTTTAAAGGATGCTGCTGCTATTGCAATCACTTCTGTTCACTCCCTTCTATTAAGTTTAAAAACAAGTTTTCAAGTGAAACCCTCTTTGGTGAAAGCTCATATAGCTTTCCTCCTCCGTTAACAATTATCGAAGCTACATTGTGTATAGCAGACCTGTCCTTTATCTCCATTTGTATACTGTTGCTTGAGCAAGTAAGGGAACTATCAAAGGCTATAAGTTTATTTAAGATTTCACTGCTTAAGTCTTCCACATGTATCTCAAGAATCAACTTGCTTTCAAGGATATCTTCCATTTTTCCATACTTAATTATTGAACCTTTTTTAATTATTGCCGCAGTGTCACAGACTGCCTCCACCTCGCTTAAAAGGTGGCTGTTAAGTAACACTGTTTTGCCCCTTGACTTTAGGCTTGTCATTATTTCTCTAACTTCTTTCCTTCCTATAGGGTCAAGAGCTGAGGTTGGTTCATCTAAGAAAAGAAGATCCGGATCTGGAAGAAGGGCACAGGCCAAACCTATGCGTTGCTGCATACCCTTGCTGTAGGTACCTATGCGATAATTCTCATGACCTTTGAGCTTTACGATTTCAAGCACCTCTTCCTTCTTTGCAGAAGCCTTCTTTTTATCAAGTTTATACAGGGAAGCATGAAAAGACAGGAGGTCTTCCCCTGTCATCCAATCCTGGTATTTAAAATTTTCAGGAAGGTATCCAATTTTCTTTCTTGCTTCCACATCTCCTAAGGGCTTGCCCAGTACATATGCCCTACCGCTGGTAGGAAACAATAGTCCTACCAGCATTTTTATAAATGTACTTTTGCCAGCTCCATTAGGGCCGAGAAATCCGAAAATTTCCCCCTCCCCCACAGATATTGTTATGTCTCTACAGCCAATTTTACTACCATAGTACTTAGTCAGTTTTTCTGTCTCTATTACCATTCTAACACCTCATCTTTAGAGCATTACTTCATGGACCTTGCAATCTTTAAAATTTCGCGGCTGTCTATTCTTCCTGATACGGCACGGTAAACACCCTTATCAAACCAGATCACAACTGCTTCTGGCACATCTCCTGAATTATCTTTATCAAATGCAGTGTATCCTTTTACACCGTTTATATCAACCTCTGCCATTTCCGATTCTACCACAGGGATGTAAAGTGTGTTTTTCCAATCCTTTATGGACGTCAACTTTGATTGTAGGTTTTTAGGGAATATGGGCATCTCTACAACAGCATTATATACCTCATCAACATTTACACCCTCAGGTACTGTTAGTTCTGGTATTCTTGTCTCCATAACTGTAACAAACTTACCATTTACAGCATAGTTCATAGTTACCTGTCCAGCAAAATCCACCTTGAAGGTTTTTCCATCAAGACTCTCTGGAAGAAGCTTTGTAGCTCCAAAGGACTTCATTATCTGATTAACATTCTTCACATTTAGTGTAAAGTACATGGTTCCGGGATCGGTAATATTAATATTTGATGGTTCATTGCCAATGGCAGTTGGGAATATAACCGGAATCTCAGAAATCTTCTTTACCTCTTCCTTCGAAGCGCTTCTTTCCTTTCCCCCTTCTATTTTTATGCTTCCCATTTTGTCAAGGCTTATATCTCCCTTGCCGCTTGCAATCTGTTTCTGAATTTGCTCAATATCCTCAAGAGTTACGGTTATTCCTTTTACATTCTCCACTCTGAAAATGGACAGCATACTTGAAATTGCCGCTTTAACGGGTTGAACGGTTATGCATGTTGTAACTAACAGAGCTGCACAGGCTGCAGCAGTAATCTTCTTATACTTAAGCATATATTTAAACACTCCTTTATTATATCTATCAACATTCTGGCTTGCTTCCCAAGGCTTATGACTTGAAGGCACATTGTATTCCTCAAAGTTCTGCCTATAGTTTTTGAGCTTGTCGAAAACAAAATCATCGTTTTCCTTCAATACTGCCAACTGATTTTTACATTTATCACATTCCGTAAGATGAGCTTCTATGTTTTTTCTCATACCTATTTCCAGCTCACTATCAATATAAGCTTGAAGCACATCATTTCCTGAACATTTCATTAATTTCGACCTCCTTCAAATACAATTCCTTGAATTTTTCCTGGGCCCTTGAAAGAATTTTCACAACAGAGGCCTTCTCTACTCCAGCTATTTCTGCAATTTCGTTGTATTTGTAGCCTGAAAACTTAAGCAAGAGGCAAATCCTATCCCGGTGGTTGAGACTGCTTAATATTTTCCTTGTTAGCCTAACCTCAGAGTTTCTGATTGCTATTTCCTCAATATATATCACATTGGTTTCTGAATGCTCCTCAACCACAGGCTCCTTGCTCCGCCTTGTCTTCTGGTCTCTAAGGTAATTATAAGCAAGGTTGGTTGCCACTCTTGAAAGCCAGGCTCCTGTATTTCCATGGGAAGGAGGAGAATTATAAAGCTTTATAAAGGTTTCCTGGGTAATATCCTCTGCTGCCTGAACATCTCCTGTAAGGTATGCACAATGTTTGAATATTACAGAATAGTACTTCTCATAGGCAGCAGCGAAGTCTTCAGGAACACTTTCAGGCTCCCTTTTGTATAATGCACTAAACAGTTTTATGATTCTCACCCCTGATCTTTATCTAAATTCTAAACCGCGGTCCAATAGGTAACCAAACCTGCAGATTTGGCTCTCTGTAATATAAACACATAATACCACGGTTTTGTGACACGTTTTTTAAAAAATTAATATTAAATCTCTAAAAATAAAAGCAAGGGCAGTTATGCTCTTGCTGAGGAACAATATAAGAAGATACCTGATCATATCTATTTTTTCACTTAACAGTCGAGATTAACCGCATTAAGCTATTAATTTACAGAATTACTTGCCCGCTATATAATGGCATTAACTAATGTTGTTAATTACTAGATTAAAGTAACTGTCAAAACTTCTTACATTATTCAACCCCACTTTGTTATGCCTTCTTCAAATCTTGAATTTCGAAACTAGAGCCCTAAGCTCCTGTGCAACACTGTAAAGGTTTTGTGAGGAAGCTGACACCTGCTCCATGTTTGCAGACTGCTCCTGTACTGAAGCTGAAACCTCCTCAGTAGTTGATGCGCTTTCCTCTGCTACTGCTGAAATATCCTCAATTGCTCTGACAACCTCATTCTTGTTGCTGTTCATAGCTTTAGCACCAAGTACAAGCTCATTAATCTTCTTAATTACATTTTCTACAGCACTGCTTATGGTTGAAAAAGCATCTTCAGTGGCAGTACTCATATTGCCTGTGCTTAGTATAGCTTCTTTTGCCACTGACATTTCTTTCTTTGTATCTTCAATAATTCTCCTGAATTCTACTATAATATTTTCAATTTCTACAGTTGATTGCGCTGTATCAGCGGCCAGCTTTTTAATTTCATTTGCAACTACTGCAAAGCCTCTTCCCGCTTCCCCTGCTCTTGCTGATTCTATTGCAGCATTAAGTGAAAGCAAGTTTATCTGTGAGGTTATATTTTTTATTGTTTCAGTTATTACCCCTATCTTTTGAGACCTTGAATCAAGCTCAGCAACCTTATCCCCAACTTTCGATGTAACCTGTCTATTATCTATAACTGCCTTTTTTAGACTGTCAACTGCATCTACACCCTTGTCCTTTGCTTTTTTGCTCTCATCTACATACTGATTCATGGTTTCTGTAATGTCATGAACATTATCAATATCGCTGCTTAACTCCTCAAGCCTGCTGGCACCTGTTTGCGCATTTTGTGCAAGCTCCGTTGAACCTTGAGCCATGTCATCAACAGCCTTTGCAATTCCCTCAAGCACCTGAGAGGATTCTGTAATAGCATTTGACAGATCCTTTGTGCTGCTTTCTACCATGTTTGAGCTATTTATTATAGTGTTTACTATATTTCTAAGCTCTTTTCTCATATTCAATAGTTTGTCCATCATAAGCTTAATCTCATCCTTGGTTTTAAAGCCATTCATCTTATCCACTAAGTCCTTATCAACCTCCAAATTATAGTTTGCAGTCTTATCTATAGTCTCGCCAACCAGCTGTACCCTTTTGGAGATGTTTGAGCCAATGAGATAAGCTATTGCAGCGCCAGCAGCAATAGCAAATAAAAATATCCCTGCAATAATCAGCCTTAAGGTACTATATACTGATAGAATATTTTCAAGGGACTTTTGAGACTGTTCATCATTAAAGCTTGTTATAGCATTACATGCCTCAGTGAGCCTCTTATATTGCTCCAACCCCTTTCCTACCATAAGCTTCTCTGCTTCCTCGGATTTATTTTCATTGCTTAAGCTTAATAGCTGTTCATGATAGCTTAGGTAATCCGACCAGCTTTTTTCAAGATTGCTCGTCAGCTTCCTGTCTTCTTCAAGTATTATAGTATCTTTGTACAGCTTCATATTGTTTTCTATATCTTTGATATCTAGGTCCATGTCCTTTTCCACCGCTGTCTTGCTTTCTTTATCTGCCATTACTATATGCCTGTATTCTCTTCCCCTCATTTCAGCAATATCAATATTGATCTGTTTAGACAAAGAAATACCTTCTATCCACACTTCGCTCATCTGTTTTGCATTGTCCTTTACAACGGTGATGCCGTATATGGATGCTATTCCAAGAACTAACGTAAGCAGCAATACAACGGAAAAGCCTAATAAAAGTCTTTTTTTA
>JAQZBM010000230.1 GCA_029238945.1 Clostridia bacterium | reverse complement strand
TGTACTTCCCGCTCCAATTATACTAAGCTTCATTTTGTCGCCTTCCTTTTATCAAAGAGTTTCCTCTTCTTAAATATTTTAATCCTTTTCTACTTCAAACATAATCTCTGTTTCCACTGCTATGTTTCCAGGAAGTGCATTTGTACCTATAGCTGACCTTGCTGGCAGGTCTCCAAACAACTCTCCTAAAAGCTCGCTTCCTCCGTTTGCAACCTGTGGTTGCGCGTAGAAATCATTTTCACATGCTACAAAAGTCAATATTTTTACTAGGTTCTTTATCTTACCTAAGTCACCTATCTCCGCCTTTATAACAGCAAGTGCATTTAATATGCAGTTTCTTGCAGCCTCTTGTCCTTGCTCTATAGTCAGCTCTTTGCCCAGCTTTCCATAATATCCTTGTTCACCAATAATAGGGCCACAACCTGATACATAATAAAGGTTATCTCCAAATTTTTTACAAGGCGTATATACTCCACCTTTAGCAGGTGCTTCAGGTAATGTTATTCCTAGTTCTTCAAGTCTTTTATTTACGTCTCTCATGTTTTTGTCCTCTTTTCCAAATATTCTATATTTAAATGCTTCATTCTTATAATTTGTAATCTCTATATAAAGTTTGCTTTATATTGTTTAGTTACTGTCTTCTGATTATTCCAGATGCACACCCCATCTGAGAAGGCATACTCTATTCCTTGCGACAGTTGTGCAGGAGCAGTAAATGAGGCATTTGCGCTTATCTTATTCTTATCAAATATAACTATATCTGCCCAATTTCCATTAATCAATTTTCCTCTATCTTTAATGTTATATAAGTCAGCAACCATACCTGTCATTTTATTGATTGCTGTCTCGAAGCTAACTATTTTCTGCTCAATTGCATATTCTTTCAAAAATTTAGGGAAAGAACCGTATAATCGTGGGTGTGGATGCTCCAGTGAGCCATAAAGCGAATCTGATATTAAAGTTGTGTAGGGTAGCTTTGCTATTGTATAAATATCTTCAAGACACATACTCATTACAATTATGCTTATTTTCCCATTTTCACGTACTAACAGATCTGCAATAAATTCCACAGGTTCTGCAATATTCTCCATTTGGCATATATATTGCACACTTAACCCCTGATAGCGCTTGCTTTCCTCAGTATGAACTGAGCTAATAACAATTCGTTCCCAGCCTATGTCCAGAACCATATTATCCCAGTCAGAATGCTCCTTATAGATTTCTGTCTTCAGCTTTTCGACTCCGGTTTTTGTGGATAGCTTTTCGATTAGCTGATTAACGTCCTCCTCTGCGCAGCTAGGAGGTATTAAGCTTAGCAACGTAGTTGAGCCACCTTCATAGGGATAAAAGTCTGCTGTGACTCTTAAACCCCTGTTCCTTGCAGCTTCAATCTTTTCTATGGCCTTGAATATTTGCTTCTCCCAATTCTTCTTTCCTACAGCCTTTAAGTGGCTTATATTAACAGGAATTCCACAGGCCTCGCCAATTGAGATTATTTCTTCTACTGAGGTAATAAGACTGTTTCCCTCACCTCTTATATGGCTTACTAAAGGTACATTATATTTTGCAGCAGGCATAAGTAAATCTATAAATTCCTGCTTTGTAGAATAGCATTCCGGTGTATACATAATACCGCAGGATATTGCTTTTGCACCGTTTTCTATTCCTTCCACCAATAACCTCTGTGCAGCTTCCATTTCTTTTTGTGTGTAAGACTTACTTTCATAACCCTTCACGCATGTTTTAACTGCACCGGTTGCCACCATAAATCCTAAATGCAGAGGCTGTACGATTTCCTGTACCTGGTTCCGATAGCTAATAAAGCTGTCAGCCTTGAAATTTTCGGGTGCCTTTCCAAGACAAGGCTCTATAAAATTGTATAAAGATGTTCTGCTGTTATCACAGGATGGATAGGGAGCCAAACCGCAGGTTCCTCCTATAGCAGCTGTTATGCCTTGTGCCAGCTCTATCTTGCCAAACTCCTTATTATTAAAAACATTAAAATCCAGATGTCTGTGTGCATCAATAAAACCTGGTGTAACTTCTTTTCCAGTAACATCAATAACTTTATCAGCAGCACTGCCATCAATTTTTCCTACCTGATGGATTTTTCCATCCTGAATTAATATGTCACCTATGAAACTTTTTTCACCTATTCCGCAATTAACATTGCCGTTTTTTAATAATAAACTCATACAATCATCCCTCTGGCATTAACTTTTTCCTTGACAAGCTCATGTCCATCATAAATATATACATCATTCTGCATATTGATTGCAGTACAGATGTGAATTGGAATAAGCGCAAGCTTTTGACCTACTTTGAGGCCTGTCCTGCCCTTTTTGCTTGTTAGCATTCCATGCTCTTCATTGAGCCTTGTCAAGAGCAAATCATCATTTCCTTCAACAAGTGCATAACCCGGATAAAAGTAAGGAGCAGTATTTAGCGTAATATCCATCGGAAATGTTTTTGTGCCTCCGTCTATTACCGCATACTCCTCTGAAGGAGTACTTACAACTGTTACATAGTATTTTGCAGCAATATCTTCCTGTTGAGCAACACCTTCACAGCATAGCATATAATCCTTAAAAACATAGGTTCCGGGTCTTACCTCTGTCACCTTTTTTGTTTTTGCCACCTCAACACCAGTAGGTGTTGAGCCTGCACTTATTTCTTTAATATTTATACCGTTTTGTTTCAGCATAGCAGCCAGCTTTTCAAGCAGCTCTCCCTCTTCCTGAGCAGCAAGCTTATTATCGGTAGTAAACTTATCTTTATATACAAGACCTTTAAAGGTATATACTCCAGTAAGCTCAAGATTGGGCATGTTGCTGACTGCAGCAGCACATTCCACTGCCTTGCTGTAGCTGATTCCAGTCCTTTTTGCTCCTGTGTCTACTTCCAACCTTACCTCCAGAGTCACATCAGCTTTTTTTGCGGCATCGGAAAGTGCTTGAGCGCACTCAACACTATCTACCGCCAGAATCAGTCTTTTAATTTTTTTGGAGAGCTGTATTGCACGTTTAATTCTGAAATGCCCCACCATGGGGTAAGCAATAAAAATATCTTCTATCCCACCTTCAGCGAATACTTCAGCCTCTGAAACTTTTGCACATGTGATTCCTTTTGCCCCTGCTTCAATCTGCATTTTTGCAAACCTGCTCATTTTGTGTGTTTTTACATTGGGACGCAGGTCACATTAACAAGAGGTTATTACCTGCTGCATTTCAGCTACATTCTTAATTACCTTTTTTTCATCTATTAAGATGCAAGGTGTTTCTAGCTGTTCAATAATCTTCTTATCCATATTAACCTCCACGCCATATTCCACTTTTTTCACGCTATCACCTCTTTTAGTAGCTATCAACTACGCTCTTCAACTGTATTTCATCCTCAAGCATCTGTGCTGTATAACCCTCTGCTGATATATCAGCCTTTAAAACTTCTACTCTAACCATCTCGTTTTCAGTGATATCAAAATAGTTATCGCTTAACACAGCGTCAATATTTTTAAAAGATATCTCTACAAAATGAGCAAAGCAACTTGCTGACAGCTCAATCATAAATTTATCTCCTGTTTCTTCAACCTTCACCTTGTATTTCGGCTTTGGCATGCTGATATGCTTTGGCTTTGAGAATAATGTAATGCCCCTTGAAACAATCACCTTGTTCTCAATAAGCTCATATGCAGCAAACAGTTCTTTTTCAGAGCTGTTTACATATTCAGTGAAGTCAGTTTCATACACACTTTGAGCAGTTAACGGCGAAACCGTTACATCTATAGTTTGGTCACACAGCTTATTGAAGTTCATATCTGACAAATAAACTCTTAACCTGGCTTTCTTAACCTCAGTGGTATCATTATGCACAAAATATTGTATCTGAGGACTAAGCTCTTCCTTTTCACAGGCTGATGCCATAAACAGGCTATAAAATCTTTTGGCGCCGTAGTGCAATGCCTTCCATCTTCCATAGTAATCAACACTGGCCCACGATGCCACCGGCCAGCAGTCATTAAACTGCCAATAAAGTGAGCCCATACATCTACCCCTGTTTCTTCTCCAGTGCTCAACACCGTACTGTATGGCTTTCAACTGCAATATCTGTGAGATATATGCGATATTTTCCATGTCCTTTGGATATCTGAAATACTGCGAAACATATGAAAATATTTTACCGTTAGCCTGTCCGTTTTTCTGGTGTGATTCCATGGTCTCACTAAATATATCTTCTTCCTCCGAAGGACAGAATTCTCTAATTGTTCTGATTGAAGGAAATGATTGGAATCCAAACTCAGAACAAAATCGAAAATGGAAGTCCCTGTATTCTGTAAACGGCTTATTTGAATGCCACACTTCCCAATAGTGGTTATCCCCTCTGTTAAAGTCATTTGGATCATCAAAGGAACCGCCTGAGGAAGGCGAAGATAGCCAGTAGGATGTAGTATCATCCAATTTCTGCACAAGACGAGGCAGTATAAACTCAAATATTTTAGTGTAGTCAGCTTTATATTTGGGATCATGCCCTTCAAGACGTGCCCAGTCACGCCAGCCCCATTCCATTTCGTTGTTTCCGCACCATAGTCCCAGACATGCATGATGCCTAATTCTTCTGACAATATCAGTAGTTTCTGCAATAATGTTCCGCTCAAAATCATCATTGAGGTCGTAGACATTACATGCAAACATTA
>JAQZBM010000229.1 GCA_029238945.1 Clostridia bacterium | reverse complement strand
AATGATTATGGGAGCTTCAATACCATTTCAGCCCTATGCGGTGCTTTGCTACATCTCACCGCTGATTACCTTTGGCATAGGATTGTTCTATAAATTTAGAAAAAAATAAGTGTTGAGTTTAGGGGGTTAAGAATGAATAAGGAAGATAAGAAGGTGTGGCTTGCTTATTTGGCAGTATGTTTTTTCTGGGGGTCTACATATCTTGCCATAAGAATAGGAGTACAAAGCTTCCCGCCTTTGCTGTTTGCGGGAATAAGATTTGTGATATCAGGAAGCCTGATGCTTTTATTTCTGAAGCTAAGAGGAGCGGCTCTAGCCACAGAAAAGCAGGATATCATCAATATGTCCATAGTTGGTCTGCTTATGCTCCTTGGAGGAAACGGATTGGTGGTATATGCAGAGCAGTGGGTGAATTCAGGGATTGCATCCCTGATTATTGCAACCTCTCCGCTGTTTATGGCAGTGATAGAATACTTCATTTTGAAGAGTATTAAAATGGATTTGAAATTTGTGGCGGGGCTTATAATGGGCTTTGGCGGGGTATGCTATCTGATGCTCGGAGACAGTGCCAATGCAGTAGTGGATGCTAAAGGTCTGTTGCTGCTGATGCTGGCAAGCCTTTTCTGGGCAGCGGGTTCTATACATTCGAAGAAAATAAAGTTTAGAGGACATATATTTGCAAATATAGGTGTACAGATGCTGGCAGGCGGTATAGGCCTCATGCTGGCTGCATTATTGAGAGGCGAACTGGCTGTGGCTGAGTTCTCCTTTAGCTCTGCTATATACTGCAGAAGTGGAGTGCTACAAAAGCAGGAACCTATGCCTACATAAATCCTGTAGTAGCGGTTATATTGGG
The DNA here is from genome assembly GCA_029238945.1 of Clostridia bacterium. Lineage (GTDB taxonomy): Bacteria > Bacillota > Clostridia > Lutisporales > Lutisporaceae > GWB2-37-7. Next base: position 4,623 of record JAQZBM010000229.1, on the reverse strand, counting down.
AGCTATCATCCTGGATGAGCCCTTCACTATAGCAGTTGCAATATCTATGGTCATCGTTATAGCCGGAGTAATATTGGTTCAGAATTCAAAAACGGAATATTTAGAGAAAAAAAGAAAGCAGCAGGCATAGTCAAAGACAGTCATGTGTCTCTAGTATTATCCAGAAGCATTCAAATTTAACTTTGCAGTACTATATTAAGCTATGCTAATATTAGCTCTGGGGGTGTAATATTGAAGATAAATTTAAAAGATATCATTTGGCGCATATTCATGCTGTTTGTGGGGCTTTTTGTCTATGCCGTAGGAATAGTAATGACGATAAATGCCAACCTGGGTCTTGGACCATGGGATGTTTTTCATCAAGGATTAGCTGAGACATTGGGCATTACTATGGGACAAGCCAGTATCAGCATGGGACTTATAATAATCGCAGTTACTTATTTTATGGGAGAAAAACTGGGATGGGGCTCTTTGGGCAACATGCTTTTTATAGGGTTATTTATGGATTTCCTGATGTTCAATAATCTGATACCCGTATTTGAAGGCTTCATACCAAGCCTCATAATGCTGGTTCTGGGAATGTTTGTAATAGGCGTCGCAAGCTATCTGTATATGAATGTTGGCTTAGGCTCAGGGCCGAGAGATTCGCTAATGGTGGTTCTCACCAAGAAGACAAATAAGTCAGTTCAATTCACCAGAAATTCTATAGAGATTACGGTATCGATAATCGGTTATTTCCTGGGAGGTTCAATAGGCATTGGAACAGTGATTGTAGCACTGACCATTGGTTATTTCGTACAACTGGCCTTCAAGCTTTTCAAATTTGATGTCAACAAAGTAACTCATAGATTTATTGAAGACGATATAAAATTCTTGAAAAATTATTTTGCAAAATCTGAGGAAGCTAACTAAACAAAAAACAATGGGGGTCAAGTCCTATTGTTTTTTTTCTTTATCTGAATCATGTGAATTATTCCATAAATTAGTTATAAATGGTAATATTAGATTGTTGTCTAAAAGAATTATCATTATGGAGGTGGTTTCATGATTACACTAAACAAAGAAAAAATAGCATCTTTTAATTCACTTAATGTATGCTTAAAGCATTTTTTAGCTGCATTTCTAATTACAGTTTCTGTTGCACTATTAATTCATGATGTTTGGATAAGAAGCATGAACCTGTATCATTCTATATTGGAAATTTCTTGCGTCTTTATTGCCTTGGCTGCCTTTATATCGGTATGGTTTACTTTCAGTCAGAAGATTGAAAGCAACCATGTAATAGGTTTTGGCTATCTTGCAGTAGCAGTTTTTGATGTTCTTCATACCTATTATTTTCTGCATTTAAATCTGGAAACAAGCTCATATTTTGACCTTTCCACACGATACTGGATACTTGGAAGACTGACAGAGGCCTTGGTGATACTATTTGCCATTAGAGGCTTTAGGCTGTCTGTTGGAAAGTGGGGAAGCCTTGCCATAATACTATTGCCTGTTATAGCAGCAGCTCATTTTGTGAAGGAACAGCATGATTTCCTGCCTGTGCTGCTTACGGCTTCAGGAGTAACGCCCTTGAAGGTAGCCTTGGAGTATTTTATCATATCGGTTTATTTATACAGTTTGATTAGTTTAAGAAACAAGCTTGATGAAAAGGGCATCATAACATACAAGTACATATTCATTGCACTGCTTTTGAGTACTGCTGCTGAGTTTTGCTTCACCTTGTATTCTTCAGTAGAAAACATATCATGGACTGTAGGGCATATGTTGAAAATCATATCCTATTTTTATCTGTTTAGAGGCGTTTTCGTCAGCACAGTGACTTATCCCTATAACGAGCTGCAAAGGAAGAATAATGAGTTGGAGGATAAAAACTTTAAACTTAATAGCATGAGTGAGAGCATGAGCCAGATACTTGATGCTATGCCCATTGCAGTATTGAAATATGACAAGCAGGGGGAGCTTGAATATATAAATAAGAAATTTGCTGAGTTGTTGGAATATGAAAGGGAAGAGCTGCTGAGGGCGGAAGGATGGCATTTGGCCAGTGCGGCTGTTGCTGTTTCAGGTCATAATGAAGAGCGCGGCGGTGACATTCAAGCCTTCACGGCAAGTACCGGAAAGCCTATCAAGCTCTCAAGGAAGATTCAAGAAATAAAGGATGGAAAGCTGGTTTTACTAAGTGAAACCAAGAAGGAGCAGGAGCTGCAAAACCTGCATATTCAAACTGAAACAATCTTTGCATCTGTAAGCAACGGCGTTCTGGTAATAGATCAGGAAATGAAGATTGTGCTTTGCAATAATGCCTTCGAAAGAATCTTTGAAGTAGACCGGACTGAACTATTAGGTATGCATATTGAAATTTTAAATGAGATGATAAATTTCGGTATGCGGGATTTACCCCATAAGGTGCTTTATGAAGAGTTGAAGGAACATGAATATCCGGTGAAGCTTACATCCATGAAAGGTAATGAGAAGGAGGTCTTGCTCTATGTGGCGCCAGTCAGAAATATTGACGGAGAGATTATCGGTGCTATATGCATAGGAACTGATGTCACAGAGCAGAAGAGGGAGCAGCAGCGCATGCTGCAGCAGGAAAAGCTGGCTCTTCTGGGTCAGATGGGAGCTGCCATAGTCCATGAAACAAGGAACTTCCTGACCACTATAAAGGGAAGATGTCAGCTTATTGATATGCTGGCCAAGGATGAAGGCATCAAAAGGCATGCTGCTAAGATAAATAGCGACGTAGAGGAAGTCAATAGGATAATTAGCGAATTTCTGTTTTTATCGAAGCCCAGAGATACAGAGTTCTATGAGATATCCATACATGATGTATTTGCATCTATCACAAGCATGGTAGAAACTTCATCACTGGTGAAGGGTGTAGATATAGAATTCAGATTCACTGAAGAAGAGCGATATATAAATTGTGACGAATCTCAGCTGAAGCAGGTGATACTAAACATCTGCAAGAATGCTATAGATGCCATGTCGGGACGCGAAAACGCCAAGCTTCTGATTGAAACGGAATACGAGGAAGCGGCAAATGAGATGTATATCAGTATAACAGACAACGGCAGGGGGATTGCGGAGGAGGACCTGGAGAAGCTGGGGACTCCTTTCTATACCACCAAAAGCAATGGCACAGGCTTGGGCTTAAGTGTCTGCTTCAAGATTGTCCAGGAGCACGGAGGAAGAATAGAAGTAGACAGTGTACTGGAGAGGGGAACAACCTTCAAAATCTATCTTCCTTGCATAGATGAGGAGGACTCGGGAGAAATTATATGATTTTTCCCAATAGCCCATTGACCGACGGTCAGTCAATGGGCTATAATAATACTGCAATGTATTATGAGAGGAAGATTAATATGAAAAGCAAAAGAAGATTGCTGTTGTTTATTATGTTTTTTCTACTACCTGTTACTCTAAACTATTTTTCACCATATGTGATAATAGATGGATTAGCTCATAAGCTTTTAAGTGCAGCATTTTTTGTATGGCTGCTGATGTTCTTGAGCTCATTATTTTTCGGAAGAGCATTTTGCTCATATGTATGCCCCTATGGCGGACTTCAGATGACAGTAGACTCGGTTATTAAAAAGCCGCTTAAGAAAATGCGTTGGTTCAAGGCAGTAAGATACATACTGGGTATTTTGTGGATTACACCTATTATGATATTGACAATAATAAATGCAGGGAATATGAAGATAAACCTTTTGTATCTTACAGAAAGCTTTGTATCTGCTGATAACATATATAAGCTCATTGGATATTATGCTATCGTAACTGTATTGATGATTCCGCCTCTACTGTTGGGCAAAAGAGCTACATGCCAGATCTGCCCTATGTCAATTTTGAATGTAAGCGGCACAAAGCTTAGAAATGTACTGAACCTGACATCTCTTAGACTGACAGCAGATACAGTAAGATGTACAGGCTGCAGGCAATGCGACAAAGCATGCCCCATGAGTCTGAATGTGTCAGAAATGGTTAAGGAGGATAAGCTGGACAGCTTGGACTGCATTTTGTGCGGAGAATGCTGCAGTGCTTGCGGGAGCGGCGTTTTAAAAAGAGAGGTTTGTTCCAGAGGGCAGCATGCAAACATAAGTATGGGCAAGGAGCTTTAAGATACGGGGAGGACCGGTATGAGAACGGTAAAGAATCCAAAAGAAAGAAGAAAAGAGATAATGGAAATGTCCGCAAAGCTTTTCCTAAGCAAAGGCTATGATGAGACCTCAGTGAACCAGATAGTTGAGCAGTTAGGCGTTGCAAAGGGCACCTTTTATCATTATTTCAAATCAAAAGAGGATATTTTGGAGGCCGTGCTGGAGGATTATTTAGGGAAATACGCCGAGAATATGAAATCAGCATTGGATAACAGCGGTGCAAATGCTTATGAAAAGCTGATGCTTGTGCTGAACGGCATTCTTTCCAATAACCAGGGACCTGAGCACTTGACGAAGCACATTGAGGATAATAAGAATGCAAGGCTTCACCAGGTACTGGATGAAAAATTTACTGCCATGTTTTATCCAATAATTGTAGGAGTGCTGAAGCAGGGAGTAAAAGAGGGGATTTTTAGCATAAGCTACCCTGAGGAGATTACCGAAATTTTGCTAATGG
>JAQZBM010000228.1 GCA_029238945.1 Clostridia bacterium | reverse complement strand
TAGTACAACACCCAATATAATAAGGCCTAAGGCCAAGGTGATTGTACCGACCTTTTTTCGTTTCATTTTAGTCCCTCCATTCAGTTTTCTATTATAGATACGTATGCAAAATAAAAAAGTCTCCAAAAAAAATAAAAGACTTAACATTTTTTGTTAAGTCTTGGAAAATCAAATATAACTTAGCTGCTTTGGTTTTTCTATAGGTATCCTACATCCCTTACATCCAGTCCGCCATTCTTCAGGTCTGCTACCAGCCCGTCTACTTCCTTGGAGTTAACTTTCATGATTACCTGTTTTGTGTTTACTATTCCGGAGTCAAAAACGCTCAATGCTTCTATGGAAATGCCGTGATGCCTAACAATATTGGCTATTTTGGCCAACTGTCCTACAAACTCAGGAACGACCATGTAAATTCTTGTACCCTTGTTGTCTAATCCCATTGCATCAGTGAAGGCGTCAAACACGTCTGTTCTTGTGATAATACCAACTAATCTGTTGTCAGAATCCAATACAGGAAGAGCGCTTATGTCCTTTTCTTTCAGTAATACGACTGCCTTCTCTATGTAATCCATTTTCCTGATAGTGACGTATTCTTTTGTCATAACCTCCTCTACAAGAGTGTCCTCCATAAGAGTATAGCCTTTCTCTCCGCAGAAGTATTGATTGATAATGTCTTCTTTGGCGATTATACCTACAATGTGTCCGTTGTCCATTACAGGAATATTTGAAAACCCTTTGGACTGCATTATGTCCAAGGCTTTCCTTGCCGAGGTTTTGGAAGTAATTGTGACCGGATTCGAAGTCATTCTGTTGGATACATACATAATAAACCCCTCCCGCTTTGTTTGAATATTGAAATATTCTACGAATCTTGTCAAATCCCTCTAGGTTATCAAGCTAAGTTGTATATTTTTAATCCCCCTGCAGCATTCTATCGAAATAATCCTTCAGATCTCTTTTACTAACTCTTTCACAAACCTCGATAAAGTCTTCCGTGCTGGCATTCTTAAACTTAAATTCCTTGTAATATGTCCGCATTATGTCAAAGAAGGTCTCATCCCCAACCATTTCTCTCAGATTGCTTATTGTAACTGCCCCCATATCATAAACCGCAGGCCCGTAGTCTTCCCAGTTCTTGAATTCTCCAAGAGGCTTCAGCACAGCTCCTCCTATAGCCTTGGCGGATATTGCATTATCAGCTGTCTCCCTAAAGTAGCCGACGTATTCCTTCGATGCGGACTTCCCATACTGTTTCTCTGCAAAGATTGCTTCCGAGTAGGTAGCCAGACCTTCATCCAGCCAGGCTTCATCCACCTGATTGCTGCCCACTACGCTATACCACCATTGGTGTGCCGTCTCGTGAACTACTGTATAGACAAAGTATTCGTAATTGCTGTCCAAGTCATAGTAGTCCTCATTAATATATACAAGACCCGGATACTCCATGCCGCTTGGAAACGCAGTCTCAACTACCGAATAGTATTGGTAGGGATATTTGCCATAGGCTTGATTGAAGGTTCTTATGGTCTTTTCAGCCAGGTCCAGAGCATCTTTTCCCCTAAATTCATCTCCCGTATAGTAATATGATTTGATAAGCACACCCTCCACCAGTCTCTCAGATATCTCAAACTGGCTGTTTGCTACGAAGGCAAAGTCTCTCAGGCTGTTGGCTGTAAAGGTCCAAATGCTGCTGTCAGCCTGCTGCCGCTGCTCCAACAGTTGTCCCGAAGCAGCTATAATCATCCCGGAGGGTGCCTTGATAGTCACTTCATAATCTGCTATGTCACTGTAGAACGGGTCTCCTATGGGATAGTACCTGTCAATGTTCCAGCCCTTTTCATCATATACAGCAGCCACAGGATACCAGTTACCCATGTTTATGTGCTCTTCTCCGAAGCCAAAACGTTCAAATGCCGGCGGTATCACTACTTTATACTGCATTTCAATAGTGACATTCTGCTCGGGCAGCAAAATCCCATCCAGCTCCACCTTCAATACAGTTTCATCCTCACCGATAATACTGTATTTCAACGGCTTTAGCTCATTATCTTCCGCTAAGCTCACATATTGGATTTCGATAGAACCCGGAGCGAAGCCGTTTCTATAGGCTCTGTCAAATTCATCGAATAACACAGGTGTCGTTTCCTTTTTCTTAAATGCATTTGGATATAAGTGAAAATATATTTCGCTTAACGCTTCCTCTTCATTGTTTACATATCTAATCTTTTGAGCAGCTGTAAGCACCTTATCCTTGGTATTTAGCTCTGCATCTATAATGTAGAGATTATTATCGGGGTTTCTTTTTATTTCCTCATTTAGAGCTCCCTGTCTGCCATCCCAGTCGTAAGCTTGGTAGAACACTAATCCGAAAGTCAGAAGGATAGCTGCTACTGTCAATAAAAGCTTCTTCATTGTCCACAATCATCCCCTTGCGCAAAGCCTATTTTATAATCTGAGTTATTATCATTATTTATTAGCGTTTTTCAACAAATAGTACATTTCTCTTATATTATTTTTATTCACTGCATCTGCACCCTTAGCACTAATTATCGCATCATCATCCACTACGCTCTGCAAGGGTATATCTATTTTCTGTACTGCTGTGCCCTCCTGTAAAGCTTTGACTACAGACTTTTTCAGCTTTTCTATATAGCCAAGATTCAGCTCTATTGCAGCTTTTCCGCTCATAGGCATGCCGTGACCGGGTATTATCAATGCATATTTCTTACCCTTTATAGTCTCAAGAGTGTTTATCAGTGCCTCGGTAGAGCTCCCATAGCCCATACTGGGTACAAAGCTGGTAGTAACCACATCGCCTGCCGCCAGGACTCCATGCTTGACTATCTCTACACTGATGTGATTGTCTGAAGCATGGCCGGGTGTATCAAGTATCCTAAGCTCATCCGCACCACATACTATCACTTGCCCGTTTTCTGTATTTTCCGGACCGAAAACCTCTACCCCTTCCTTTTTAAACTGCTCTAAGTACTTTATATGGTCCTCATGAGTATGAGTAATTATGATATTCTGCAGTTCAATCTTGTTTTTATCTATATAGTCCTGCAGGACTTTGGCCTGCTTCTCATTGAAGCCTGCATCAATCAAGGTTCCCTTGCCTTGGCTTACAAACAAGGTCATATTGACAGTACCTTCCGGATCAGCAGATACAAAGACATCGTCGCCTATTGCAAGCAGCCCGTCCTTGCTTTCCATTTTCAGTTTACCGAAGGTATTCACTGCAGCTTTTCCTGTGCTCAATGCATATATTGCTATCGCCGCAGCCAACAAAATTATAATTCCTGCTGCTAATGACCTCTTATTTTTCATTGTTATCCCTCCATTTATTGCGATCTTATTTTATTCACTTTTTCCACTTACTGTAAATATAATATAGTACCTATACATTTCGCACTAAACAATTTACATTCTTCAAATAGTGCGATTTATCTAACATTAGTGTTATATGTAAAGAATTAATATAATAGTTCTTTATACTGAATAATTGTAAACATTTTGGAATAATATAAATTGTATCGTGTATTGCATCATAAGGGTTTGGAAAATGGTTTACAAAATAATGATAATTTGTAATCAAACAGTAATATAAAACCTGTTGACCAATTCCTTCCAATGTAATATTATGGTTCTAGATGAATTAAAATTCATCAGATAAATCCCACGAAACGTATAGATGATCAAAATCGGTTAGAAAGGAGTGTTTTCAGTGATTAATAACAGAGCTTTTGAGGTGATCCTTTTATAACTGAATATTTGGGAGAAAGCTTTACTCGTTAGAGCAAGGTATCCTTTTACGGATGTCTTTTTGTGATGCTTTTCTCCGAAATACAACCATCATCTGATATAGTGAAAGTAAAACACACACGATGGTTCGCGTGTGTTTTTTATTGCCCGATATCCCGTGGATGATTGTAGTCCACGGGTTTTTTATTGTATAAGAAAGTTATAACTTTCCTATACAATAAAAAAACGCTTCATTAAATTGCCCGTGCCAGAATTTCCTCATTACATTCGGAAAAGGCACATGGGCTTCAAATGCGGCTGCAGCCGCATTTGTTCTCCCCCTGACACAAACTTTTTCTTAATAAGGGAGGTATGTTTATGAGTTATAAGAACGGAAAAGAGATCCTGCCAATGAAGCTTTTGATAGAGCTTCAGAAATATGTTCAAGGTGAATTAGTATATATCCCTAAGCCGGGCGAATGCAGAGCAGGCTGGGGCGAAAATAACGGAACAAGATTTCAGCTTAAGTGCAGAAATATTGAAATTTATAATCTGTATAGAAGTGGAACAGGGGTTAGGGAGCTTATAGAAACATATCACTTATCAGAGGACAGTATAAGAAAGATTATCACCAAAACAAACAAGGAACTGCAAAAATCAATCGGATAAAAAGGTGGTAGATAGATTAATGGATTTAACCAAACTTGGTTGGAATAAAAAATATGAGGATTCTTTTATCGAATATAGAGACAAAGGCTATGTACCAGGCAGAGTTTTTGCCGAGTACAAAAACTTCTATAAGGTAATGTGCGAGGAAGGTGAAATGCTGGCTGAAATATCCGGCAAGCTGCTTTTCGGAGCCGAGCAGCAGCAGGACTTCCCAGCCGTCGGAGATTGGACGGCAGTTGCAGTAAGGGCAAAGGAAGGCAAAGCCACTATTCACCATGTATTGCCCCGCATAAGC
>JAQZBM010000227.1 GCA_029238945.1 Clostridia bacterium | reverse complement strand
GGCGTGGGTCTTATCATCCAGATATGCCAGATCAGACCCTATCAAAATCACGCTTTGAAATCCAATTGTTACACATACGGAAAAAGCTCCTGTTGTAACCGAACCTCCGGAATTACAGGCATCCGTCACTTTATTCATTCTATCAACCAAAGTTGTGAAATACCCCTCCATATTAAAGAATACCAGCTTCTGAAAATTTTTCAGTATAAGAGGATTTGCTTCTACCCTGCAAAACAGAGGAATAGAAAAACACCTTGGATCACTTAGGTGATGTATGGATTTCTCCGGATCCAGTGTAACAATGATATCTGGATATATATCCTGATTCAATAAATATTTAACCGCTGTATCTACTGCTATAATATACGCATTTTGCCGCAGGTTTTTTAATTCCAGCAGATTCTTATCCAGGGATGGGCCGGCAGATACAATCACCGCAGGCAAATTGGTATCAAACTCCTTTGCAACTTCCGTAATAAGACAGGCATTGCTGCAGTAAGCGAGGTTTGTCAATATATTATTGCTCATTTTTCTGCCAATTGCTCTCTCTGTCATATGATTGACCACGACCAGATTACGGTAGTCCATATATAAATCAAAATATTGCTTGTAAGCTTCCGGAAATAGCACATCATATTGTGGATGGTGGATAAACTGCAGAGTATCTACATTGGTCCAGTCCACAGTTAAACTCAAAGCTTGTTGAAAGGCTTCTTCACACTGCTGCCCAACAAAAAGCTGAAGCAGTTTATGCTCCCAGACTTCCCGATATTCAAAATCCCGAAGAAACTCCAAAAATAGTTTCTTCTCCGGCTCAATAATAATTAATACAGTATCCGGCAATATACGTTCTATCAATTCCTTAATACAAACTCCATTACCAAGACCAAAGCATACAACCACTTGATGAGCATTTGTGCTACGGTATTGTTCTGCCCATCTCTCTGCTTCTCTTTTCTGATTGTAAAGGCTGTTTAACCGAGCCTGTCTTCCCTCACAGGTTATATGATAGGTAATACCTCCATCCTTGGTTTCAATATGCTCCACAAGTAGGGATTTTCTCTGCCCAGCCTTAGAAGTTTCTATATCCCCATAATCATTATCTTCTTCCAATCCACAAGCTGATTCCCAGGCATGCTTAAGTTCATCATATAAATATAGATTATATTGCTTTAACCGGTTCAAATTTTCCTGCCATATAGCACTATCAGCCATTCTCATTTTGCAGCCTCCAGCTGTAATAACAGCGGAATTATTTCATACTCAATAACGTCGGCTGCAAGGACATCATCTTTTTGTTCCATTGCTTCCAGGCACTGTTGCAGCGCCATATTTATCTTTGGAAGCATTATCTTACCTATTTCACTGCCGGCTGCCTCCTCTAAAAATAAAAAAAGCGTACCGGCGGCTGAATTTATAACCCCGTAAGCTTCCTTTCTTTTTTGCACATGTAGTTTTTGGGCCGCATCTTCCAACTGCTTTACAATATCGTCAACTCTATTTTCCATAAATACCTCCTCAATTCTGTACAAATAACAAAGCACAATCTTTATGCCCTCATATTCAAACAAAATATTCTTTATTATATAAAGGTTAGCCAGAAGGCTAACCTTTATATTGCTAATAATTACTGAAGTAATGATAAAACACCCTGAGTGGACTGATTAGCCTGTGCAAGCATAGACTGAGCAGCCTGCTGTAAAATATTGTTCTTAGAGTATGTTACCATTTCTTTAGCCATATCAACGTCACGGATACGGGATTCAGCAGCCTGTAAGTTTTCTGCTGTGTTATCAGCGTTAGCAATCGTGTGTTCAAGTCTGTTCTGTAATGCACCTAACTTAGAACGCTGGCTGGATACATCTGTAATCGCTTTGTTAATAATGGAGATTGTAGCTGTAATAGCAGCATAATCTGAAGTTCCTCTGGATATTATCTTCGCAACATTCTCATCGGTAAGTCCAGCAGCATTATCAGAGTTAATTCCTAACTGACCAGGTTTCATGTTTAAGATAGAAAGTTTAATGCTCTGGTTACCATTAGCACCAATCTGAAGTTTTTTATCTGTTAATTTACCGCTTAACAGCTTCATGGTATTGAACTCTGTCTGAGTAGCAATTCTGGAAATTTCACAAGTTAATGCTCTTACTTCCTTAGCAATAGCCTGACGGTCTGCTGTAACATTGGTAGCATTGGAAGCCTGAACAGATAACTCTCTCATTCTCTGCAGAATGGAGTGTGTCTCCTGTAAAGCACCTTCTGCTGTCTGAATTAAAGAAATACCATCCTGTGCATTAGTAGAAGCCTGCTGTAAACCTCTAATCTGTCCTCTCATCTTTTCAGAAATGGAAAGACCGGCAGCATCATCTCCGGCACGGTTGATTCTGTAACCTGATGATAATTTTTCTGTTGATTTTGCAAGTTGTCCTGTAGTAATACCTAACTGTCTGTTGGTGTTGGCTGATGCCATATTATGCTGAATAATCATATGTAATTCCTCCTTGAATATTTAGTAGCATCCGTGCTACTGTTAATTAGCAGTAAGATGTCTGTAGGCGGCAACCAGGCCGTACGCTCCAGATTACGGTACAGATTTATTACTGCGTTCAAAATATATATCGGATTAAAAAAATAATACTTTAGTACAAAAGATATTTTTTTAATTTTTTTTGTCTAAAAAATAGGAACGACCGCTGCTTTCACTATTCATGTTATTGTAATAACTGGCTGCACTCCGGTTGCTTTGTTTGAATACTCTTACTTCCTTTTTACTCTTTGAGAAATATAGTTCCAGTTTTAGTTTATTCTTCTTCTCCTGAACCTGCAGCTTCATCCCTTTATCTAAAAGGTTCTTAATTAGTTCCTGAAGCTTCTCTATTTCTTTCTGGTAATGATTACGATTTAAGTCTAAGTCTTCTTTCACATTGTCGTATATCCGTTCAAAACCGGTATCAAGCCGATTCAGCTCCTCTATCAGTTCTTCCTTCTGATCCACCAGAATCGCAAATTCATCCATGTCCGGCAGTTGACTTCCAAGGCATACATCTTGTCTGGCAGTACGATCAAGAAGTCCGTCCAATATTTCCGCTTTCTTCTCCAATATATCCATCAATATATTAATATACGCCTTTTTCTCCACTACTCTTACCTTTTAACCTTCCTTAGCCCGGTGCATAACTTCTTTCCAGGTATCCCGCATTTCTCTGATCGTATCAATTATCTCTTCCAGTTTCTCCCCATTTTTTTTAATGTTGGCTTCTACTAGTCCGTCATAAATATACAGGTATACTTTTTCAAATTCCTGAGCTACCGGGTAAGCAAAATCAAGCGTTGTCCTTAAATGAGTAATGATATTCTCAGCCTTAAGGATATTGTTATTTACTTTAGTTATATTCTTCTCGTCCAACCCCACTTTTGCTATATTGCAGAATTTTATAGCTCCTTCATAAAGCATAAGAGTAAGCTCTGCTGGTGTTGCTGTGTTAATTTTATTATTTTGATATGCGATTGCAGCATTAATCGGCATCTTTTTTCCTCCTTACAACTTATATACTTTTCGCATAACGCAAAACGAATCACTACTTTTTGTATTTATTTATTTGAGTTTCCCAACAGCCCTGCCAGGGAATTACTTTGAGACTGCAGTTTCGCCATAGCTTTTTCCATTGCTGAGAACTGTTTATAATATTTATTTTCCATCGCTGTTAATTTATCTTCCAAAACTTTTATACGTTTCTTATAGGCCGCCTGCTCGTTGTCGAGAAGCTTATCATTAAAGGCTGTATTCGCACTGCTGACATTTGGTATGGATTTAAATTTACTATACATATTATCATATAGTTTCGTAAAGATCCCCGCAAGAGCTTCCGCTGTCCCTTCCGGATCGTCTGTAAGTGCAGTTTTCAGCTTATCTTTTTCATCCGGGTATGTTGCATCATCTTTATTTCCATATATATGAAGAAGACCTTTTTCTGTATAGTCCGTTGAGGTGACAATACCAAAACTGGCCAGGCTATAAGTCTTACCTGACGAGGTGGTATAATTGCTCATCATGGCTGATTTCATGGTTTCTAACATTGCTCCCAGAGAATCGTCCCTGCGTAAGATAGAATCCTTTATCTTGGTTTCCCATTTTTTTACCTGTTCCTCAGTCATTGCTTCCTTTTCATCATCACTTAAAGGAGCATATTCCCTGGTTGAAGCTGCATAATACAAATTGTTCATTTCTTTTAATATATCATTGTAACCATTAATAAATTCCTTAACCATTTCATAGTTATCATCTTTACTAGCTGCCACATCTATCGTTAACTCTTTGCCTGCTTGTGTCTTTCCCAATAGATTGATGGTAAGTCCATTCACTGTAATACTATTGGTAGAAGCTGTAATAGTGGCACCGTCTAAGTTTATTTCCGCATCACTTGCCTTTTTTACCGACAACTTTGAACTGTCACCGGCTGTAATATCACCCAAACCATCTATCTCACCAAGTCCGATTTTGGACAGGGGCGAGTCTCCCGAAGTAGGTGATACTGCAACTGTATAAACGCTCAATTTGCTTAACAAAATTCCGCTTGCACCAGTTTCAGCACTATTATAATCAGCAGCCTTAAGTTCCGTCTGCTTCTGATAATACTGTGCTTTTGTCAGAGGCTCACCAGTCTCTTCGTCAAGAACCGGATTTCCATCCCCGTCAGTATATACTTCAGTGGAGGCATACCCTTTTTGAACTAGCTGATTAA
>JAQZBM010000226.1 GCA_029238945.1 Clostridia bacterium | reverse complement strand
TTCAACTCCGGTATGCAGATAAATAATAATAAAGTCACAGCTGCCTTTGATGGCTTCAATATCCTTCTTAATCTGCTCGGTATCTGCCATACTGACATAGCCCTCCGGCGCCTTTAGCCCATTTATAGAGGTTGTGTAAGCCAGAAGCCCCAGCCTGATTCCTTTTACATCAACTACAGCGCTTTTGTTTTGCTTATCTCCCGTTCCCAAAGGTATCATGCCGTTTTCTTTTATAAGCCGTATAGTATTCTCAGCTCCTTCCACTCCGGTATCCATGCAGTGGTTGTTAGCTGTTACCATAAGGTCGAAGCCCACTCTTGCGATGCCTTCCAGCACCTCCGGAGGCGAATTGAAGCGCGGGAAGCCGGAAAGCTTCTTATTTTCATTGACTGTTGTCTCAAAGTTTGCGATTGCAAAATCAGATTGCGCTATAAGATTTCTTATTTTTTCAAAGGACATGCTGAAATCATATCCATGCTCTGTATATGCCTCTTTCACTTGAGGTAAGTGGAACATTATATCTCCAGCCGCCACCAGAGACACCTCCAATACTTCAGGCCTCTCCAAAGCAGCTTCTTTCTCTTTACCGCCATTTGCAAGCTCCGAATCTATGTCAGCTGGCTGTGTGCAAGATGATAATATCAAGCACATTATTGTCACCAATATAAATGAGGTAATTTTCTTCATTTTATCAGCTCCCATGTTTTTCTAAATCTTATAATAACACAATTTTACAGTATTTGATATTTGTTTAGGCAAGTAACCTTTTTATCATTTATGCATAGTATGATAATGAATAACTATTATAAGCATCCTGAGCAGCCTCTTTATATAGGAAATTGTACTTTCCCTATACAACATAAAAATTTGGCAGGTGAGAAAAATTTGGTGAATAACAGCGTCAATTACAGAGGTCTGGTAGTTGGAGTCAATACCCCCATCCCCTTATCAAAGGGTGAGTATGTAACTGCTATTAATTTTGACAATGCAGCTACCACACCGCCCTTTACATCAGTTCTGCAGGCAGTAAATAATTTCTCGCCCTGGTATTCTTCTATCCATAGGGGTACAGGCTACAAATCTGTTTACTCCTCCGACTTATATGACAAATCAAGAGAAGTTATTGCCGACTTCGTAAAAGCCGATTTAGCTTCAAACACCGTCATTTATGTAAAAAACACTACCGAGGCAATAAACAAACTGTCAAACAGGCTTTATAGAAGCAGTCACAAAAATGTTGTGCTGTCAACAGAAATGGAGCATCACTCCAATGATCTTCCCTGGAGAAGCAATTTTGATGTGGACTATGCTAAGGTAGACAGTAATGGCAGGCTCTCTCTTAAGGATCTTGAATACAAGCTTAGAGAGTATGAAGGCCGCGTAAAGCTTGTAGCTGTCACAGGTGCATCCAATGTCACAGGATATTTGAATCCAATCCATGAAATAGCTGAAATTGCACATAGATATAAGGCAAAAATATTGGTTGACGGAGCTCAGCTTGTGCCGCACCATGATGTGGATATGAAACCGGACTCCTCGCCGCAGCACATTGATTTTCTGGCTTTCTCAGCCCATAAAATGTACGCGCCCTTCGGTATAGGCGTATTAATAGGACCCAAAAAGGTTTTTGAGAGAGGAGAGCCTGACTATAGGGGAGGCGGGACCATTGAGCTGGTTACCCATGACTATGTGAAGTGGGCAGCAGTCCCGGACAGAGATGAGGCAGGCAGCCCAAACGTTATCGGGGTGGCAGCATTGGTAGAAGCTATAAAGACCTTTAACAATATCGGAATGCTTAACATAGAAGAAAATGAACGGGCAATTACAAGCTATGCCCTAAACCAGCTTAAGCTCGTACCAGGAATCAAGCTTTACGGCAACACCGAGGACTGCAGCGACAGACTAGGAATCATTACATTCAATCTTAAGGATATGGATCATAGGATAGCAGCGACCATCCTTGCGCAGGAGTTCGGCATAGCCGTCAGAAATGGCTGCTTCTGCGCCCAGCCATATGTTCAAAAACTTTTGGATGTATCAAGAAAGGATATCAGGAAGAGGATAAAATACGGAGATATGCCTCATCCGGGTTTGGTGCGCATAAGCTTCGGAATTTACAACACTACTGAGGAGGTAGATATTTTGGTCAGAGCACTTATCCAGATTTCCGGCAAATCAAGCTTCTATCTGGATAAGTATAGATAAATTAATATTATAAAATCATAAAAACAGCAGACAATATAGACAGAAAAACTAAGGAGGAAATAGCTTGGATAAGAAAATGAGCATTCTTTTATTCAGCGGTGAGTATGACAAGGCGCTGGCAGCTCTTTTGCTTGCCAATACCGCAAGAACCATGGATATAGATACCACGATATTCTTCGCATTTTGGGGGCTTTGTCTTGTCAGAGACCCTGAAAAATTCAGTACGGAGGATAAATCTCTATATGAGAAAATGTTTGGCGTCATGACACCCAAAGGCCCCGAAGGCTTGCCTCTGTCTAAAATGAATTTCGCAGGCATCGGTAAGAAAATGATGATTGAAATGATGGAGGATGATGATACTCCCCCTCTAACTGCCTTTCTAAAAGGAGCTGTAAAAAAAGGCGTAAAATTCTATGGCTGTAAGCTGTCCATGGAAATCATGGGATTGACCCCGGAAGAAATGATTTCAGAGCTGGAGGTCAAGGAAGCAAAGGATTATCTGAAGGATGCCCTAGAATCTGATATACAGCTGTTTGTATAAACAAGGTGACAGGTGTCAGGTATTAGGTGACAGAGATGTATCGAAGGCAGACCAAATGGTCTGCCTTTATAGCATGCTCTTTTCTGCCTCTTTTACTTTGTATGTTGTGTAGCTCAGGAGCTCGCTCATTAATGCTATAAGGCCCAAACCCGCTAATATGAGTATTCCCGGCAGTCCTCTCAGGCTGGCCTTTATATATCCTCCAAAGGGTATCCTCATTACGTACCTGCCCAATATCTGGCTGCGGTCTACAGTTTCAAAATCAGGTATTTCATTGGCATCACCTTGTGTGACAAATACCTCTTGCACATTATTCTTTGCAATTTCCTTCACTCTGTGTGTAACCAATACCCCTCCCAGTCTGTAGGTTATTACATCTCCGGGCTTAATGGCGCTGCTGCCATTTTTAATTATAACAAGATCTCCTGTTTGTATGCCCGGGCTCATGCTTCCCGAAACCACAGTAAGCGGGGTAAACCCCAAAACAGAAGGTATATGACTGGGATTGTTAATAGTTTGCAGTACGGATACCAAATACAATGACGAAACTATTATAACAAAAGCTGTAATCAAATTAACTATCATGCTGATTATCTTTCTCATCATAGTTTTCTCCTTGTTAAGATACAATTCTATCTTCTTATCCCTTGAAAAAGCTTAAAACCATATTAACAAATTATTCAGAAAAAACATGTCAAAACTGCTTGTCTAAAATATAAATCCTTCGACATTAGCATTTTACAGGTTGTGACATGCTATGTGTCAAAAAACGCCCTTCTTTCATACTGTGATAATGAGTGAAACTCTAAATGAGAGAGGTGTATACTTATGGGTACCTTTAACTTGATACTTATCGCAATTGCCGTTAGTTTGGATGGCTTCTGGGGCGGCTTCGCTTTCGGCCTGCGAAAAATCAAGATACCTCTTGGTTCTTTAATTTTCATATCCTTCTGGTCAATCCTATGTACCTTCATTGCAATGCTTGTGGGATACTATTTAAAAGCTTTCATACCTATAGAGATGGCCAAATATATTGGTGCTGTGCTGCTTTTGCTGCTTGCATTGTATACCTTAAAGGAGGGCTACGAACACCAAAAGGAGCAAAGAGGAAGTTCAAAGCTAAAGCTTAATCTCCATAATCTGGTCAAGATACTTCAGAATCCGATACTTGCCGACTACGATAATCAGAATGACATTAAACCCATGGAAGGTACAATGCTCGGCCTAGCGGTTGCAATGGATGCTTCAATTGCAGCCTTCACCATAGCCCTTGTAGGAGTAAGCCCATATACTACTCCATTCCTTTTTGGTTTAGCGCACTTCCTGCTTATAGGCTCAGGCAATTTAGTAGCAAGAACAAATATCATAAACAGCTTCGGAGAGAAGTTCTCCCTGCTTCCCGGCTTCATACTGCTGATTCTGGCAGTGCTCAGGTTTATATAAAAACAAAGGGCATTTTCATGCCCTTTGTTTTCATTCTGAAACCAAACGTTTTTCTCCCTGTAAAGCCTGAATCGGTGCGATGTTTTGGGTAACCTCCATAGTTCCCAGATACTCGCCCTTTTCGTTTCTCACTGCAAAATATCTTATGTATACATACAAGCTGCCCATTTTTATCCAGAAGTCCTCGTGATCCTTTCTGCCCGCTTTAAAGTCCTCTACCATCTGCTCTACTATATGTACACTGGCGGGAGGGTGACAGTTGGATACATTTCTTCCTATGATTGCCTTGGTACGGGCAAATATCCGTTCCTTGCCCAGGGTGAAGTATTTTACCAGGTTATCCTTATCTATAAAGGTTATATCCACAGGAATGGTATTCAACAGCCCGTTTATTTCCTCCAATGTCAGTATGCCTGTTTCAAAGCGCAGGTTTCCTCCCTGCTGCATGCCTGTACTCTTTTCATTCTGACCCACATTCCCTCTCACAGGCTTCCACTTGCCAACCGGTGATGTAAGGCAGTATCCTATTTCATCACTTTCTTCAGCTATATTGAACCACTC
>JAQZBM010000225.1 GCA_029238945.1 Clostridia bacterium | reverse complement strand
CCTGCAGCAACAAGACAAAGAGTAATAAGTGCATTTGAAATGCTGGCAAGCAAGAGAGAAACCAGACCATCAAAGAAGCACGGCAATTTGCCGGTTTAGTGGAGAGGTGATTATATGAACCCTTTATTATATGGCCTCTTGGTTACTTTATTTGGAATAGTAATTGTATTTCTTGTACTAGTAGCACTTTGGGGGATTTTAGCGATGATGAAATCATTTTTCGGCGAAAAAGGTAATAAAACTGCAAATCAGAATGTAATAAAGAATGAACCTGCCCCAGCAGCTGTGGCAGTGGCAAAGGCAGAGCCTCAGGATGCTGAAGATGATGAGCTGATTGCGGTAATCATGGCAGCAATAAGCGCTTCCTTAGGCAGTCAAAGCAATCTGGTAATCAAGAAAATTACCAGAGTTGGAGACAGCACTCCTATATGGGGACAAATAGGCAGACATGAGCAAATGCTCAATAGATTATAAGGAGGATTAACTATGAGAAAGTTTAGGATAAACGTAAATGGGAAAGCATATGATGTTGAAGTTGAAGAAATAAAAGACGGTGCAGCAGCAGTATCGGCACCGGCACCGGCTCCTGCGGCACCAAAAGCAGCAGCACCAGCACCAGCACCGGCTCCAAAGGCAGCACCAGCAGCACCTGTAGCCCGGCAGGAGCTGGCACTGTATCAGCTCCGATGCCTGGAACAATATTGAGTGTAAACGTAAAGGCAGGAGACGCAGTTAAAAAGGGTCAAGTGCTTTGCATACTTGAGGCTATGAAAATGGAAAATGAAATTATGGCAGGTGCAGACGGTACTATAGCATCAGTAGCTGTTAACCAAGGAGACTCTGTAAACACAGGACAAGTATTATTTGTTTTAGGCTAATAAGTACTTAAGGGGGACAATAAATGTCATTTATCTTAGAAGAACTAGTAAAGCTCTACCAGAGTACAGGCTTTGCAGTTATAACCTGGCAGCAGACTGTAATGCTGGTAGTATCATGTATATTATTATATCTGGCACTTAAAAAGGGATTTGAACCGTTGCTTCTTATACCAATTGCATTTGGTATGCTTTTGGCAAACCTGCCGGCAGCGGGGCTCATGAACGGACCTACCTATGAGGTAGTTGACGGAATATCTAAGATGAAGGATCCGGGAGGACTGCTTCATTGGCTTTATCAAGGCGTTAAGCTTGGTATATATCCTCCTCTGATTTTCTTTGGAGTAGGAGCCATGACCGACTTCGGACCATTGATTGCAAATCCGAAGAGCATACTGTTGGGAGCAGCAGCTCAGCTGGGCATTTTTACTACCTTTATCGGGGCATTGCTGCTAGATAAGCTTCCGGGCATCTCCTTCACATTGCAGGAAGCCGGCTCAATAGGAATAATCGGTGGAGCAGACGGACCTACAGCTATATTCCTGACAACAAAGCTGGCACCACATCTTATAGGACCAATCGCAGTAGCAGCATATTCCTATATGGCGCTAGTGCCTTTGATACAGCCTCCAATAATGAAGGCATTAACTACTAAGAAGGAAAGAGAAGTAGTAATGGAGCAGCTTCGTCATGTATCCAAGACAGAGAAGATAATATTCCCTATATTGGTTACTTTGGTTGTTTCTCTTGTACTTCCATCAGCAGCAATATTGGTAGGTATGCTGATGTTCGGCAACCTGATTAGAGAAGCCGTTGATTTGCAAAGCGTTATGAACAGGCTGTCAAAAACAGCTCAGAATGAGCTTACCAACATAGTTGTAATATTTTTGGGAACCGCTGTAGGAGCAACAGCAAACGGAGAGCTGTTCCTGCAGGTAAAAACTTTAGCAATAATCTGCTTAGGGCTGATTGCCTTCTCAATGGGAACAGCCGGAGGAGTAATATTCGGTAAGATAATGTATAAGCTAAGCGGCGGCAAGGTAAATCCGCTTATAGGTTCAGCAGGCGTATCTGCCGTACCGATGGCAGCAAGAGTATCACAGAAGGTCGGACAGGAAGCAAATCCAAGCAACTACCTTCTGATGCACGCTATGGGACCAAACGTAGCAGGAGTTATCGGCTCTGCAGTTGCAGCAGGTGTACTTCTATCTATGCTGGGATAATAATTAACTGAAATAGAGCGGATGCTTGAATGCATCTGCTTTTTTCGTATCATAGGCTATTCTTAAGGACTTGCAATTATGACAAAATATATTATTATATAATAGTGATTCAAAATGTATAATAACTTTTGATATATAAATTTAAGGGGATAATACTATGAGAGATAGAATCCTGAAAGAACTGAAAAATCATATGGGTGATTATGTATCAGGAGAAGAGTTGAGCAATAAGCTTCAGGTATCCAGAACTGCTGTCTGGAAGTACATCAACCAGCTCAAGGCTTCAGGGTATGTAATAGATTCTCAAACAAAAAAAGGCTACAAGCTTTTAGAAAGCCCTGACAGTCTGCTGCCTTATGAAATTAAGGAGAGCCTTAATACGGACTTTGTTGGCGGTGAGATTAAGTTCTTGGAGGAAGTGGACTCAACCAACCTATATGCCAAAAGGATGGCAGAGGATGGCTTCTCGGATGGCACCGTTATAATTGCAGATGAGCAGTTAAAGGGTAAGGGCAGATTGGGAAGAGAATGGGTATCGCCGAAGGGAAAGGGTATTTGGATGACCATAATGCTAAAGCCCGGTATAAATCCCTCTCATGCAGCCAAGGTAACCTTGCTTGCAGCTTGTGCCGTTAATAAGGCTATATCTGAGACCTGCGGCATAGATACCAGAATAAAATGGCCCAATGACATTGTATGCAACGGTAAGAAGCTATGCGGTATATTGGCGGAAATGGGCGCAGAGCTTGATGAGATAAATTACTTGATAGTTGGCATAGGGATAAATGTAAATATCGATAAGGATGAGTTTCCGGAGGAATTGCATTCTATAGCAACCTCCATTAAAATAGAAAAGGGTATGGATATCTCAAGAAAAACTTTGGTAGTAAATATCCTCAATAACTTTGAAGCATACTATAAGACCTTTCTTCAGACAGGGAGCATAGCCGGTTTTATCCCTGAATACAAAGAGAAGTCTGCCATAATTGGCAAAGAAGTGAGTATAATAAGCAGCACTCAAAGGTTTACTGGAAAGGTTCTTGATATATCGGCTGAGGGACAGCTGTTAGTAGAGCTTGAAGATGGAACAGTGAAGGAAATTATCTCAGGTGAAGTGTCTATTAGAGCAAAAGACGGATATATTTAGATAATCGGAAGGATGAGTAAAATGATTTTAGTATATGATGTCGGTAATACCAATATAGTACTGGGCTTATATAAAGATAAGCAGCTGTTGGACTTTTGGAGGATTTCCACAAATACACAAAAAACATCGGATGAATACGGCATACTGATAAAACAGCTTTTTGAACACCATAACTACAATATGGATGATGTACAAGCTGTGGTTATTTCATCCGTTGTACCGCCAATAATGTATACATTGGAGCATATGACGAGAAAATATTTTAAGAGAGAACCTCTTGTAGTGGGACCCGGTATAAAAACAGGCATGAATATAAAATACGACAACCCGAAGGAAGTAGGTGCAGACAGAATAGTAAATGCTGTGGCTGGCTACGAAATTTACGGTGGTCCTCTAATACTTGTGGACTTTGGTACTGCGACAACCTATTGTGCCATATCAAAAAATGGAGAATACTTGGGCGGTGCTATTTCACCGGGAGTAAGAATCTCAATGGATGCCCTGTATCAGAGAACAGCCAAGCTTCCTAGAGTTGAGCTTGTTAAACCGGAAACCGTAATATGCAAGAATACTGTTACAAGTATTCAGTCGGGAGTGATATTTGGATATATTGGTCAAGTGGACTACATTGTGAAGAGAATGAAAAAGGAATTGGGATCGGATGACGTTAAGGTAATCGCTACAGGCGGTTTATCAAAGCTTATCGCATCTGAATCCGAAACTATAGATGAAGTGAACGGACTGCTTACTTTGGAAGGCTTAAGGATAATATATGAAAGAAACAAATAATTTGAAGCAGAGGTTGATATAATGCGGATTGGCAAGGTTGAAACACAGAACAATGTTTTCCTTGCACCTATGGCCGGAGTTACAGACATGGCTTACAGAGCAATTTGCAGACAATATGGATGCGGACTTACTTACAGCGAGATGGTAAGTGCAAAGGGAATGTACTATAAAAGCGAGAATACTAAGGAGCTTTTGGCACTAGCTCCGGAGGAAAAGCCTGCAGTGATACAGATTTTCGGCAGTGATGCTGATATTATGGCTGAGATTGCCAAAGAAGTAGAAAATGCCGGAGCGGACATTATTGATATAAATATGGGCTGTCCTACACCGAAGATTGTCAAGAATGGTGATGGCAGTGCATTGATGCAGAAGCCGGAGCTGGTGGCTCAAATTGTTAGGAGAGTATCAGATGCAGTAGCTGTACCTGTAACGGTAAAAATCCGCAAGGGTTGGGATGCAGACAGCGTAAATGCCGTGGAGATAGCAAGCATCGCTGAACAGAGCGGTGCTAAAGCTGTAACCGTACATGGAAGGACAAGAGAACAGTTTTACTCCGGAAAAGCGGATTGGGATATAATAGCTCAAGTTAAGAAAGCTGTAGCAATACCTGTTATAGGCAACGGAGATATATTAACCCCGCAGGATGCAAAGGCAATGCTGGAGCAGACAGGCTGCGATGCAGTTATGATAGGAAGAGGGGCACAGGGCAATCCTTGGATTTTCAAGAGGACAGTGGAGTACCTTACAAGGGGCAGACTGCTTCCTGAGCCAACCTATGATGAAAAGGCAGAAATGGCTTTACATCACCTGCATAGAACCATCGGCCTAAAGGGTGAAGCGACAGGCGTAAAGGAGATGCGCAAGCACTTGGCTTGGTACCTCAAGAGCATGCCGGGCTCTGCCAATATAAAGAGTGAGGTTTTCAAGCTGGATAAGGCTTCTGAAGTAGAGCAGCTTTTGGATGAATACCTGAAGTATCTGAAATCTATTGTGTAAAATTTTTTATGATAGGAGACTTGCTTTGAATTTAAAAGCAAGTCTTTTTTCACAGCTTGCTGGTTAACAAAACTTTTCATTGAAATACTTGTAGTGGCAGACCTATGTGTCTGCCAGATTTTTTATATAATATAAAAAGTTAAGCCTAATATTGTATGACTAGGTATTAAGAGGTAAAATAAAAGTGAGTACGAAGTTGTGCACATATACAATTAATAATTATTATAGAGGTGTCCTATGGATTTATTTAGAATTGGCGATAAGGTGATAAGCCGAAAAAAGATTGAAGCTGCAATTGACGAAATAATAAGGCTTAGAAGCTTGGGGCTTCCTCAAGCTGATGTTGGAATTCAAACCGGTATAGAAAGAACCTTCATATCCAGACT
>JAQZBM010000224.1 GCA_029238945.1 Clostridia bacterium | reverse complement strand
GAAAGGACCGGGGATACAAGCTGTACCACCCTTTGCAACAGGGAAGAATGTGTCAATTACTCTTTGTCCTGTTATCATCGGTTGTGATGGTGCAAGCTTTTGCTTATATGGTCTTCCGCGTCTTACCGGCCATTTTTGGAGCATTTGAATGCTCTTTACTCCACTTCCTGTGTTTATCTTTGCTATGGTATCAACGATTGTGAAATCTCCTGCTTCGATTTCCTCAATTGTTCCTTCCACTCCGTTTGGCACCAGAATTCTATGCTCAACTATGGAGGTTTCCTGTACGATACCTAGTATATCTCCAGCAATTACCTTGTCACCCTTCTTAACCTTAGGTACAAAGTTCCATTTTCTTGTTTTGTTTAATTTTTCTACATCTATACCTCTTGTAATATGGTCGCCTGCTGCACTTCTTACAACGTCCAAAGGTCTTTGTATACCGTCGAATATCGACTCTATAAGTCCAGGAGCCAACTCAACGCTTAAAGACTCACCGGTTGTATAAACAGGTTCACCAGGTCCAAGACCTGAGGTTTCCTCATATACCTGAATGGAGGCTTTGTCTCCTCTGATCTCGATTATTTCTCCGATAAGCTTTCTATCACTAACACGCACAACTTCATACATCTGTGCGTCTGCCATGCCTTCGGCTACTACAAGCGGTCCAGAAACCTTTATTACTCTACCTGCCAAAGTTATCTACCTTCTTTCCCGAATAATATATCTGCACCTATAGCTTTTTCTACACTGCCTTTTACGCCCTTCATACCCAAGCCTAAGGTTCCTTGATTGTTTGGTATTAGGATTATTGCCGGTGTTACCGCATCCTTAAAAGCTTCAATTGTTTCATCCATTTCCTGTGCCAGCTGTTCTGTAAGAAAAATCACTGCGTATTCTTCCTTGGCAAGTCTGTGAATAGTTCTTGAAGCCTCCCTTGCGTCTGTGGTCGGAAACACTGAAATACCTAATGCCTTAAAGCCTAGTACTGAATCCTTATCTCCCACAACGCCAATTTTATACATAAACATCACGTAGCCTTTCTCTAATAATCTCATTGGGTATGTTGTTCATTTTTCCAACCATTATAATTCTTATGATTTTAGCTTCGTTTTCCTTAGCCATAAGGTATCCTACCAAAGGCTCGATTCCGAAGGCAACATATTTGCCTTTTTTCGCAATGTTAAATATATAGTCGTCAGCAAGCTTCTCCAGCTTGGTAAAGGTTTTAGTCTTGTAATAGCTCTCAAGACCTTCCTCCAAAACATTGTAGAAGTCCCTTGACCAAAGACTGTCTTTGAATGAATCCAAAGGTTCATCGAGATATTTGCTGAAATATTCTATATCAAGCTTTCCATTGGTCAGCAATACCTTTCTCAGGTAATCCCTTCCCAATCCGGCTTCCTTTATCCTTAAGAAGGACTTGACGTTTATCATGTCAATCTGTGCTGAGATAAAGTCCCGCAGGAATGCATTCCTGCTCTTCTCTGCAAGCTGATACATTGCTTTGTATTGGCACTTATCCAGGATGATATCAATCATTTGCGGGTCAGGGTTATTCTCAAAGCTTCTGAAAATCTCCTCCAAACCTTCCGCAATTACCGGATGCAATTCACGGATATCTCTTTCCTTTAACATTTCCTTTAATCTGCTGATAGTGATTGTACCCTGTTCTCTAAGAAGATAGTCATTCTCTTCGCCAAGTAAATTGCTCTTTAGCAGAACCTTCATATTGTGTATATCATATTTCAATAGGAATATATCAACAAGCTCCGGCTCCGGTAAGATCTCACGCATATAGTTGTAAGTGCTTTCTATTTCCTTTGAGATTACAGTTTCATAGTCCAGCGGATTACTCATTTCTGTCAGTACATCCGCATACTCTGTCTCTGCAAGTATTTTCATTACGTCCTCAGCACTTTTCGCTTCAACCATTCTTTCTACCTTAGCGCTGTCCAAAAGCTTTATCTCTAGAGCTCTGGTCCTAGTCACAGCATACAGATATTTATTATCAAACAATATGGCTCTCCTCCTTCCTCTAGCACATAAGCTGCTAGAAGAGTATTGCCGCAACTTCTGGCTCTATTTCGTCTCTATACATTCTTAAAAGAGCTTCGAAGGAGTAGTTCATCTCAACTCCTCCAGACTTTAATACGAAGCCGCCGATAATGTTTCTAGCTTCATCGGAGAACTTAAGATTTCCCTTCTTGCCGATTTGGGCCAGATTCAGATTAATCTTATTGCTAAAATCAGCAGAAAGTCTATTCTTGTCTTGCTTTGACAGCAATATTTCCTCTTCTCCTGTTTCAACTGCCTTTATAACCAGCGATTGCAGCATTGCCTCGTATTCACCGTCATTCATATGACTCAGTGACTCTAAAGCTTTTTTGAAGGTTTCCTCAATAAGCTGCTGCTTTGTGGAAAGTATGTCCTTCCTCATCTCAAGCTCCAGCATCGAGTTGCTGATTCTTAATTTGTCCGCAGCATCGGAGGAGGCTTTCTTCTTTATTTCTTCAGCCTTTTTTGCAGCTTTGACGTTGGCATTATCAATAATCTCCTGCGCCTGCTTCTTGGCGTCGGCAATTATTGCATTTGCTTTTGCTTCACTGTCCTGCAATATCTTTTCTTTTATTTTTTCAACTCCTGCCATTCAAGCCACTCCCTTATATCCTAATTCCGTTTAGCATTAGGAATGAAGCAAGAAGCGCTAAAACTGCATATGTTTCAACCATTGCTGCAAAAACCATACCTTTTGCAAGCTCTTCAGGTCTCTTAGCAATTATACTGCAGCCTGCAGCAGCAGCTCTGCCTTGGTATATAGCTGAAACCAAACCAACTAAGCCGATTGGCAAGCCTGCCATTAAAAGCATCAGACCTTGATGCATATTAACGTCAACAGGTGTTCCGAATACACCGATTTTTGTCCATATCAAGAAGGCAATAAGTAAACCGTATATACCTTGTGTACCAGGCAGCGCTTGTAAAAGAAGTGTTCTACCGAACTTTGCCGGGTCTTCAGTAACTACGCCGGCAGCTGCCTGACCAACTATACCAACGCCTATAGCGGAACCAACACCTGCTAAGCCTGCAGCAACAGCTGAACCTAGAAGTGCAAGATAAAAACCAATATTAGAGTTCATTAAATCAACAAGATTCATTTAAGATTCCTCCTCAAAGTTATTATTTTTGTTATTTTGTTTGAATATATTTCAGTGTTTTTCTAAATGGTGTAAAAGGCTTTCCGTCGCCTTCAAAGAACTTGCCGAAGAATTCGACATATTGCAGACGGCTCGCATGCACGTAAGCACCAAGAGAATTTATTACTATGTTGAAGGTATGTCCTATCAGCATAATTATTATCATGAATAACTTACCTATAAGACTGCCTCCCACCATAACTGCCATTGAGTTTACAACGGTTCCTATAACTCCTGTCGCTAAGCCTAAGGCAAAGAGTCTTGAATATGAGAGCACATCTCCCAAGTACCCGGTAATATTGTATAAGCTCATAATTCCGGAGAATAGCTTGCCTACTATACCCTTCTTTGCTCTGCCTTGTGTTGCTATCAGTCCAACTACCCCTACAATAGCCATATACTTTCCGATTGTGGCCAATGCCGGGAGAGCTAAAAATATCAACCCTGTCAGCAGTAAATACCAGAACCCTTGGTCAAATATCGCATCAAGGTAGTTTCCTGATCTTATGCTCTTATAAGCTTGCAGGCCCATACCTACATAAATGTGGATTACTCCAAGCCCCAAGCAGAATATAAGCATTGTCAGGGGTTCTTGTAAAGGATTAAACCATAGTGGTTTCAATGAAATTCCGAACCATCCTCCAAACAGTGCTCCCCATATAAATGTGGAAATACCGCCTAAGCACAACAGCCCCAGCATTTTTTTCATGCCTCCGCTTGGTTTTAGTATAAACAATGCGGCTGCTGTAGCCAGTGCCATTATTATGCCATAACCTGCATCACTTACCATCATTCCGAAGAACATTACATAGAAAGGTGCCATTATGACATTGGGGTCAATTGCTTTTGAGTTTGGCAAGCTGTACTGCTCTGTTATCATTTCCAATGGTTGTACCAGCACTGGATTGTCAAGCAATACCGGGAATTCTTCATCTTCACCCGGGTTTTCAAAATCTATCCAATACTTATCTGTAGCTTCTTCAATGGCTTTTACCAAATCATCACTGAGCTGTTCAGGTATCCAGCCATGAACCAGAAAGCTTTTCTCTGTCTTAACAAAATTCTGTACTATTGCATATTTATTCCTTTCATTTGTTAAAACATCGTATTGAATTTCAAGGAAGCTCTTGTGCTGTACAAGCTTTTCTGCTTGTCTGGTCAGCTCTTCCTTTTCCTCATTAAGGCTGTTAATTTCATTGTTCAATCTGGCGATATTCTCTTCCGGAGTGCCGGTTAAGTCGTTTAGTGCAACCTTAGACCAGCCGAATTGCTTTTGAATTGAAGAAACCTCTTCTTCGCCGCTCTTGTAATATATCAACAGAATATAAGTATTTTCCTTGTCATTGCTTACTTCTTCAATATGCACTTCAGCACCTGAATTGTATAAAGCATCCTTAAATTCTTCGAAATACTTTGTGAGCAGGAAGCCCAACATTATGTTAACGTTTCGAGTGTTCTTTAAATCCTCCAGATTGATTTTCATTCCCTGCCATGGTGTCAGCTGTTGGATTGCATTGTTGATTCTTCCTTCAGTATTTTTTAGTTCTGCGAATTTTGTTTCAAT
>JAQZBM010000223.1 GCA_029238945.1 Clostridia bacterium | reverse complement strand
AACTATGTAAGGCGAAGGTTCATCAACCGCGCCAGAGCGATGTCAGCGATAAGCGAATTTATGGACTCCCTAGGCTTTGTAGAGGCTGAGACTCCTATATTAGATACCAAATACGGCGGTGGAGAAGCTAAGCCATTTATAACAAAGGTCAATGCTATTGACTGCGATGTCTATATGAATGTTTCGCCGGAGCTCTATCTGAAAAGACTTATGGTTGGAGGTATAGAAAGAGTATACACAATAGGAAGATCCTTTAGAAATGAAGGTATAGACAGGACTCATTATCCGGAGTTTACATTGTTTGAATGCTACATGGCCTATGCAGACTACAATGATATGATGAAGCTTATGGAAAATCTGTATGAGTTCGTTTTCAATAAGGTGAATGGAAGCACTAAAATCCTATATGACGGAATTGAAATTGATTTCAGGGCACCGTGGAGAAGAGCTTCAATGTGTGAGCTTGTTTTGGAGGATACAGGTATTGATGTTCTTAGTATGAGCAGAGAGGCTATTATTGAAGCTATAGATGCAGAAAGGCTACTAAGTGAGCAAATTGCTGCTGGCATGGATATAAACCAAAAAAGTAAAGGAGAGCTTGTCCTTGAGCTGTTTGATGCCTACAGTGCTCCAAAGCTTATGCAGCCAACCTTTGTTATTGATTTTCCTGCTGAATCCTCACCTCTATGCAAGCTGCACAGAGAAAATCCGGAGCTTATTGAAAGGTTTGAGCCCTATGCATTTGGAGTGGAGCTAGGCAATGCATATTCTGAGCTCAATGATCCCTTGAGACAAAGAATACTTTTGTATGACCAGGCAAGCAAGCTTAGGGCAGGCTTGGAGACAGCCAGTCCCATGGATGAGGAATTTGCAGTAGCAGTGGATACAGGAATGCCGCCTGCAGGAGGTCTGGGAATAGGTATAGATAGAATGATGATGTTTTTGACGAATTCGTACTCAATAAGAGATGTAATAGCTTTTCCTTTGGTAAAAAGATAAGTTTATTCTCACTATATTCCTAGTGCAGTCTTAGTTTTTTAAGACTGCAGACTCATGTTTTTCTGCGTCATAAAGAGTAAAATTATATAAAACGTTGTAGAATTAACGAACTATGTAAATATACATTGAAACTATAGCTATACTGATTTAGGAGGTCTAATATGGGGAATAAGATGCCTGAAAACACAGAGGACAGCTTAGCATTGCTTAGAAACAAGGTAAAAGAAGAGGTAGTAATATCGGATTTCCGAAGAAAGCTTATAGGCGGTATAAGCGAGGAGGATGTAGAAGACTATATTAATACAGTAAGAAAGCAAGCAGAATATAAAGAAAATAAACTGAATGATAAAATAGAAGAACTTATTTCCTCTAGAGACCAGCTTAAGGTTGAATACAATACATATGTTAAGAACGCAGAAGAAGAGAAGAAAAAGCTTCAAAAGGAATTGGCTGAAACAATACAAAATCTGCAGCAATATATGGAGCAATGCAAGACGATAGACTTGCAAATATCAAAGTCTGAAGAGAAATATAAAGCAGAGCTTGAAGGCTTGAAATACGAGTTAAATAAGGTTTCCGCCGAAAGAAATGAATTAAAGAGTCAATTGAGCAATATCTATAAGGATATGGACAATTCAAAGGCTGACCTTGTAAGCTTTGAAAATGAAAAAAGACTATATGAGCTTCAGATAGGTGAGCTAAGGAAAGAGCTATCAGCTATACATAATAAATTAGATGAGAAGTCAAAAGCCTTTGGAGAACTGGAAGAGCAGTTAAGGGGAAGCAGACAAAATGAAAAGGAACATGAAAGAGTGAGAGCTGCAATAACTGAACAGTTAAAAAACGAGCAAACCAGTCTTGCAAAAGTCCTTGATGAGAATAGCCAGCTCCATTCTAAATCGGATACTTTTGAGAAAGAGCTGAATGATATGTACAACGAGCTTAAAAGTGTCAAAGAGCAGGTCAAGGTTAATTATGAGCTTCAACAACAGTTAGAGCAGGAGAGACAGAAATCGGAAAGAGTAGAAAAGGAAATGACCGATTTCTTCAAGAGAATAATAGAGCTGAAGGATGGTGAGAAATAAATCTTTAGTGAGTAAACAGAATTTATAATGTCTGTCATTATTTTAATTTTGATATTGCTTTCTTGGTGGATATATGTTACCATAATAAAAATATTAATTTTTTAAAAATTCTAAGAATAAGAGTAGTAGCTGCAAGCACAATTTTCAGCGAGTCGGAGGCGGTGCGAGTCCGATAATCAGTAATGCAGTGAATGGACTTATGAGAAGCCAGGTGAACCTCTTTTATGAGCAGTATCTGCGGCCGGGTGATTCCCGTTACAGGGTCAGGATATCGAGCTTCCGGCTCCGTATCTGGTAAGTGAGACAGTTATTGTCTAATTTGGGTGGTACCGCGGAATATAGCCTTTCGTCCCTATACAGGGATGAAAGGCTTTTTTATATGCAAAAATGGGAGGTGAACTTGATGCTGTGAAGTGAAAGAGCAACTGAATCAATCTATAAAAGAAAATTGGAGGAGAAAAAAATGAATCTAAGAAAAAATATAATTTCTGCTTTACTTATAGCTATAGGCTATATCATGCATCAGGTTATGCCCGGTACAATAGGAGGCATGAAATTTGACTTTATGCTGCCTTTTATATTTGTGGCTTTACTTTTGGACAACACCTTCAAGGGTTCTCTGCTGATAGCTATGCTGGGCGGTGCAATTACTGCGTTGACAACTACATTCCCCTTCGGGCAGATTCCAAATATTATCGATAAACTTATTACTTGTATGGTGATATACTTGATGTTAAAAGCAACAGCTAAGCTAAAAGGTAAAAATATAGCAATTGGCGTAATCACATTCATAGGTACGATTATAAGCGGCAGCACATTTTTATACTCTGCGCTTTTGCTGGCAGGTCTTCCGGCGCCATTCCCGGTATTGTTTACCGGAATAGTGCTGCCAACAGCTGTAACTAATATATTTGTGACCTTTATTGTATATAAGGCGGTAAGGACTGCTTTGAAAATGTCCGGTAGCAGTTATCTGGAAGAAAATTAAATAGTACATCAGCCTGCTTGTTTTTATATTCAAGCAGGCTTTTTTGTGCGCAGAATGTAAGCAAAAAAAGTAAAAGCTTATAGATACATAACAATTGAGTTAATAATTGTAAGAATATATTGCAAAATATGACAATTTTCTATATAATTATAGTATATAATTATGTAAAGGGTAAACTTATCGAAAGGTAAGGACACAAAGTTGCGGGTCTAAAGCATTTGCCATGATAGCCGGACTACCGTAACGTTGAATATCATCTCCATTCTCGTACGGGTATGGGGATGATATTTTTATTAACAGCAAGGAGGCAGAGCATGAAAAGGAAAAATGTATTACTCATAGGAATAGTTATAGTCTTAGTTCTATTTACCACTGTAAGTGCCGGTAACACAACTTCGCCGACGCTCATCCTTAATGGCAGTCCTGTAGATGCAGATACCAAAGTTATTGACAATGAAGTATATGTCGAACTGGATGCATTGACACAGGCAATGGGTGGAAGTACAAGCTTAAACACTCAAAAGAACACAGTTAATGTCTCGGTCGGAGATATTGACGATATCGTACCAAAGGTTATTGAAGCAGTAAGCCCAAGTGTTGTTGGTATAATAGGCAGATACGATGATGGCGACGATAGCTATTCAGGTTATATGGAGCCGCAAATAGTACATGGAACAGGTGCAATAATAAAGTCTACCGGGGAGATAATTACTAATGCCCATGTGGTAGAAAATATGAGCAAGATTATTGTAGTATTGTCAGATGGCAATGCCTATCAGGCAAGTTTGAAGGCTATTGACAAAGCATCCGATCTTGCACTTATAAAGATTGAGAAAACAGGACTAAAAGCTGCTAAGTTTGCTGATGAGAAAGACATTAATGTTGGAAACACCGTTATTGCCATAGGAACTCCGCTTTCCTTTTCTCTTAGGAATTCAGCATCTATAGGTATAATAAGCGGCATTAACCGAGGGATTGACAGCGAGTACAGACTGATACAGACCGATGCTGCTATAAATCCCGGTAACAGCGGCGGTCCGCTGGTAAATCTAAAGGGTGAAATAGTAGGCATTAACAGTATCAAGTTTATGGCAATAGGGATTGAAGGTATGGGCTTCTCTATTCCTGTAGGAACTATAAACTATGTATTGGGACAGTTTGAGAAAAACGGAAAGGTAATAAGACCATATTTGGGAGTGAAGCTGGAAGAAGACTGGATTTCTGAAATGGGACTGCCTTCAAACAACGGTATAATAATTGCCAGCGTTGAAGCTAACTCACCTGCAAGCAAGCAAGGCTTAAAGGCAAAGGACGTTCTGTTGAGTATAAATGATATCAAAGTAAACAGCATAATTGATTACAATGAAGAAATGAAGAAATATGAGCCGGGAAGCAAGGCTAAATTTAAGATAAAAAGAAACGGAGTAATCCAGAATCTGACTGTAACTTTTGCAGAGAAAAAATAATGGAGGTGTCCAATGAAAAAGCTATCAATATTATTAGCTATTATGTTAGTCTTTAGTTCGATATTCAGCGTTACCTTCGCTGACACAACAGCAGAAGGCAATGAGAATCTTATTTCAATCAGCTTTAAGGTCGGGGATGAAATTCTAAAGATAAACGGCAATGAAGTAAAGGTTGTAAAACCTTATGTTGTTAATGGAAATACCCTTGTTCCTCTAAGGGTTAT
>JAQZBM010000018.1 GCA_029238945.1 Clostridia bacterium | reverse complement strand
GATAGTACAGCAGATAATACCATAGTAAAAGCGGCCAGCATAATGAACATCGTAAATGGATGAGGCAGTTTATTGCCGACTCTTTCTACCCAATCTAAGAAACGTCGAAATAAACCAATTTTCTTTTTTTCGACTTGCAACATTTTAAACACCCTTTCAGTCTTATTTCGGTCATGACCCTTATTTATGTATATTCTTCATCAATCGAAATATTCCTTCAATTTTGAAAAGTTTTTTTTAAAGAAAAAACCTCAAAGATTTTTCCAATCCTTGAGGTTTATAGGTTTATTTCATATATTTGCCTTGGTCTTCCGATACCTGCTCTGCTTTCACTGGCAATTACACTGCCATATCCCGCATCAATTATCTGCTTCAGTATTCTTCTTGAGCTTCTAACGCTTATACCCAGATAATTAGCCAGTTCTTCCGCTTCTATGGTATCCTTATTCAGCTTTTGAAGAATTGCCTTAATCTTTGATACATAGCTGGGGCTTATTTGAATTTCCTTCGCCATTTCCAGCACTGAGTCATCCTCAACTAATAAGTCGTACGAGAAAGGCTCACTTTCTTCTTCAAATATCGGACCCAAAATAGTGCCTTTTTCATCAAGTATATAGCAGCAGTCCTTATTTTCCTTGACTGCATAGTCCAATGCATTTCTGGCATTGACCTCTGCTTCGTGAACCGAGTCGCCATATCCGATACCTGATGCCAATGCCACCTTTAGGTCTGTCTCATTTGAAATGTAGCCCGGCAGCTTGAACTGAGCATAATCACCATCAATGGTTCCTCTAGTCATAAAAATCAGATACTCATCCCTTCCAAAAGGGAAGATAGAGCCCATGTTTTCTTGTGTGTAGGATATCAGTCCTTCCTCTAATTTATTTTTTATCTTCAGAAACTCATATTCAGTTGAAATACTTTTGCTGACATTCTTTATCTTTACAATCTGCACTGCCATCTGAGTTGCCCTGATTTTCTCTACGCTGCCCTTGTATATTGCCCTATTTATATGTTCCCTGATAAGATGCCTGGTTGGCAACATTCTGAAAACCGGAACCCCCAGAGCCTTCAGATTTCTATAGGTGGTACTTAAGCAAGTGGCAGCCACATTAATTTTTTTCTCCTGCCAAAGCTTATAGTGGAATTCCGTAAGCTCATGATAGTCAATATCTCCGGGATAATACTTGACATACATTTCATCCAGGGAAATATCAAGCTCCTTTATAACCTCTTCAACAGCATCTGAGTCTATAGTGTCAAAGCTGATTCTTCTGAAGTCCACGTTCTCCATTTCCATTTGCCAAAAGGCTCTATACAAGCTGGTTCCTGTTCTGGGTATGAATACTGTCGGTTTTCTTATTTCCCTGCCTTGGTGGGCAACAGAATAGGGTACCTGCCCGGAGAATAGGATTGCATCCACTTTGCTCTGACATTCCTCCAGCATTTCTACAGTCTCTGCCTTATCCTGATAGCAGTATATAAAAGGCTCAACCTTGTCTTCAAACTCTTCCAATACACTTTTTATTTTATCTATAGTCTCTACCGAACCTATAATACCTAGTTTTATTTTCATGCCCTTCACCTCTTGTATTGAGTTATTATGCTCAATATTCATTAACACACTCAGATTATCCAAAATGAGTCCGATATTACTTTCTTTATTTATCCCTTGTTTTCCTTCTTTCTTTCCATGAAAAAAACAGGCTTAATACATACTATATGCTTAAGCCTGTCATATCTTCAAAGCTCTAGAAGCCTCCCGAAGCTCCACCTCCTCCGGAACGTCCTCCTCCGCCGGAATTTCTGTGGCCGCCTCCGCCGCCGCCTCTTCTGCCTGATGAAGCAGCCATTCTAAGTATAAAATAGGTAATCTGGCCTCCTGTCAGCCTAAAATCCAAGATAATCAGGAATAATACGATTACCGCAATTACTATGGTCAATATCGGATTATTGCTAAAGAAGTTGTCTTCCGTGTTTGCTTCCTCAGTAACCGGATAGTAGACGCTGTCGCCATCACCGCTGACTATACTGCAAATATCCTGATATATCGTCTTAACAGCTTCATCCATGCCTATTTCCTGATTCAGCTGAGAAAACTTTTCAATCAGTCTGTAGCTTTCAATATCCGTCAATATGCCTTCGTAGCCATAGCCTACCTCAATCCTGGACCTTCTCTCCTGCATGCTGATGATGAAAAGCACGCCCTTGTCCTCTGTACCGATTTTCCACTTGTTAAAAAGCTCATTGGCATACTCTTCAATAGTGCTGTCGCCTAAGGTATCGATACTGACAAACACTACCTGGCCGCCGCCTGTTGAATTGAAAACGCTTTCTCCCAGGCTTACAATTTCACTTTCTGTATCAGCATTTATTATATCTGCAAAATCATTGCTGTAGAATTCCTTCGTAGGGTTTGGTATTTTCAGCTCAAGTGCCTGGGCCGCAACCATCCCGAAGGTCGATGCCATTAAAACTAAGATTAAAAGGAAAGCCGCTCCCAGCCTTAACTTCCTCATTTATTCACCCCCTATATATAAGAGCTCTAAAAGCATGTTTTAAAGCCGTAAATTAAAATCCAAGCATAAAAATAGCTCTAGAACTTTACCTCAGGGGCTTTTTCTGCGCCTGCTTCTGCCTCAATATACGGGAAGGGTTCATAGCCCAACAGGTTTGCTGCTGCATTTGTTGGGAATACCTTTATCTTTTTATTGTAGGTATTAACTTTGTCGTTATAATTTTTCCTTGCTACAGCTATACGATTTTCAGTACCCTCCAGCTCTATTCTGAGATCCTGGAAAGCTTGATTCTGTTTCAGCTCGGGATAGTTCTCTGTTATCATCAGCAGTCTGCTCAGTGCAGAGGAAACCTCGGCATTTGCATTTATCTTGTCCTCCACAGTTGCTGCTCCTGCTAGCTTCGACCTTGCATCGGCTATCTCTGTGAAAATTTCCTGTTCCTTTATAGCCTGTGCCTTTACTGTCTCAACTATATTCGGTATCAAATCCGCTCTTCTCTGATATTGTATTTCAACATCTCCCCAGGAAGCATTAACGTCCTCACTTAAGTTTACAAGGCCTCTTTGCACTCCTACTATATAGAAGGCCAGTAAAACAATAATACCCAGCATTATTACCAAAGACTTATTTTTCATTTCTTTACCTCACTTTTATTTTATTATGAATCTTTACGACGTAAATCGTAATCCATGGTACCATGTGTAATTCATAGAAAGAATATACCACATATTATAATACTTTGAAAGCGGCATACAGGTCTGATATAAACTGAAATAAAATCATCGGGATTGATTTTATCAAAGCTCTTAAGCTGTCTTTATGGATGTAGCTCTAGGTCACTCAGACTCATAATTGCTCATTTATCGTATTATATATATTCTCTCCGCTTCATAAAAAGAATAGTGCCCTCAAGCAATAAGCTAGAAGGCACTAACCTCTATATCATCATCTTGCAGATGTTATTTGAAAACTCCACCGGGTCCTCTATTGACAGACCTTCAATAAGAAGTGCCTGATTGTAAAGGAGGTAGGTATAGAGCTTCAGCTTCTCTTTATCCTTCTCATAGGCATCCTTCAATACATTAAATACATCATGATTTACGTTTATCTCCAATATCTTGTCTGCCTTTATATCTTGTCCGTTTGGCATAGCCTTCAATACCTTCTCCATCTCAATCGAAAGCTCTCCTTCGTTTGCCAGACATACAGGGTGATTCTTAAGTCTTTTGGAGGCTCTGACAGATGAAACCTTGTCTGACAGAATTGTTTTCATTTGTTCAAACAATTCCTTGTGTTCCTTTTCATCAGCCTCTGAAGCCTTATCCTCATTTTCTCCCTCTATGCCTAAATCACTGCTGGATACAGATTTGAATTCCTTCTCCTTATATGACATCATCATCCTTACGGCAAACTCATCTACATCATCTGTGAAGTACAGTATTTCATAGCCCTTATCCGCCACCAGCTCTGTCTGCGGAAGCTTCTCAATCCTCTCTACAGACTCTCCTGCTGCATAATAAATATACTTCTGCTCCTCAGGCATTCTGGAAACGTACTCATCCAAGGTGACCATTTTCTTCTCCTTAGATGAATAAAACATAAGCAGGTCCTGAAGCACATCCTTGTTGCTGCCGTATTCGCTGTATACACCGTACTTCAACTGTCTGCCGAAGGATTTGTAGAGCTCCTCATACTTATCTCTCTCGTTCTTAAGCAGGCTTTCCAGCTCATTCTTTATCTTATTCTTTATATTCTTTGCTATCAGCTTAAGCTGCCTGTCATGCTGCAGGAGCTCTCTTGAAATATTTAGAGACAGATCCTCTGAGTCCACCATTCCCTTTACAAAGCTGAAATAGTCAGGCAGAAGCTCTGCACACTTATTCATAATCAAAACGCCGTTAGAGTAAAGCTCTAAGCCCTTTTCATATTCCTTTGTGTAGAAATCAAAAGGCATACTCTCAGGTATAAACAAGATTGAATTATAGCTGACAGCCCCATCAACGCTGATATGTATGTGCTTTACCGGCTTATCAAAGCCATAGTGCTTCTCTGAGTAGAAGTTCTCATAATCCTCATCAGTAAGCTCATTCTTGTTCTTCTTCCATATAGGAACCATGCTGTTTATGACCTGTTCCTCGGTGTATTGCTCATACTCCTTGTCGCTGTCTTCTTTGAGTCTGCTCTTTGTCAAATCCATTTTAATAGGATATCTTATGAAATCAGAGTATTTCTTTATGATTGATTTCAGCCTATACTCGTCTAAATACTCATCGTAGCTCTCGTCCTCTGTGTTTGCTTTTATCTTAAGTATTACATCTGTTCCTATGGAGTCTTTCTCACAAGGCTCTATGGTATACCCTTCAGAGCTGTCAGACTCCCATTTATAAGCCTCTTCGCTGTTCAAAGCCTTGCTTATTACTGTAACATGGTCTGCTACCATGAAGGCAGAGTAGAAGCCCACTCCAAATTGGCCTATTATATCATAGCCGTCCTTAACTTCGTTTTCCTTCTTGAATGCAAAGGAACCGCTTTTTGCAATAGTACCCAGGTTATTATCCAATTCATCCTTTGTCATACCTATACCGGTGTCGGAGATTTTAAGCAATCTGTTTTCCTTATCAACAGCTATTTTGACGTAATAGCTGTCCTTATCAAAGCTGAGAGAGCTGTCCGTCAGTGCTTTATAATAAATCTTATCTATGGCATCGCTGGCATTTGATATCAGCTCTCTTAGGAAAATCTCCTTATGAGTGTAGATAGAGTTGATCATCAGGTCAAGCAGTCTTTGAGACTCGGCCTTAAACTGTTTTTTTCTCAAGTAAATCTCTCCTCCCATAATTAACTGCATAATGTTATTGTATATGTAGTTGCTAGCACTCTCATTCATCGAGTGCTAACCATACTTTTTATATACCATAAATAAAATCTCATGTCAATAACTTACACCTTTACTTTTGACAAAAATACCCTATATAAAAACCTGCCGCGCTATATGGTGCCGCGACAGGCTTTTACTTTGCTTTATTTTATTTTGCTAATATGCCTCCAATGTAGCATCGACTCGCGCCTTGTATTCAAAGTAGCCGTAAAGTGCAAAGCCTATAAGCATATACACCATACCTATAGCAAAGTCTGTACCCATAAGCTGCAGTGCTGAAGACAAATCGCCCTTTGCAGCAATTATCCTGGAGGCTTCTATGCTGCGGGTAATAGGTATCAGCTCCGAAAGCAAATGTAGATACGCCGGCAGCTTCTCTCTGCTGAAGCTTGCACCGGACAGAAGGTATATTACCATGTTGGCGACATTTAGGAAAAGATGAATCTCACTGATTACCAGTGCAATGCTTCCGATAACCATACCGATTCCTATTCCTCCGACCATGGCTGTAATTATGGATAGTGCAAACAAAGGCAGGTTTGTGCCGGTAAAATCCAAGTCAAAGAACACTATCCCTACAATGAGGCCGATAATAACTGTAAAGGAAGCATCAAAAATGTTGAAGGAGGCTCTGGCTAAATATGCATACAGCTTATTTATCGGAGAGGCCACAATAAGCTGCAGAGTCCCCTGGTCTCTATCGCTTCTGAGCATTCTCCCTACAGCAAACACCGCATTGTTAGCACAGAGCATGAAGGCATTTCCCAATATCCAAGGGGTTATGTCCTGCGACTTATAAACGAATCTTACCACCAGAGTATAAAATACCATCTGCAGTGCAGGATTTATAATCTTATATAAAACATACATCTTAGGATCCATCACTCCTACCAAAGCCTTGAAGGAGATTTGAGACATCCTGAAAAACCTTCTCATCATATCACCTCCAAGGTAGCTTCTTTTCTCGCTTTGACATCAATAACCCTGTAGAACCACAAATAGCCTGTAAGGTACACCAATGTAACCGCCAGAAGTCCAAGGATGCAGCTGTAGAAGGTGCTGTAATCTGTGATGCCGCTTATGGACATCCTTGCCAGCTTCAATATATAAGTAGGGCTTAGGACATAGGCTAGGGGCCTTATATAATCAGGCAGCACATCTATGGGAAAATAAGCACCGCACAGGATAAATACAGGATAATCAATGCAGTTCATCAGTATTCTTGTATTTCTTGAAATAGCCAGCAGGCCTGATAGCATCAGTGCTATAAACACAAAGGAGATAATGCCCAGAAGCATGCTTATAGAGAACAGCACCGGGTGAGCTAAAGTGAATTTTGCTCCAAACAGCACTACTACGACAAGCAAGCTTATCAGCATGGATGCAATGCCTAAAATGGTGTTACCCATAACCTTCCCAAGCATTATGATTTTGAACTGAATAGGGGCAGAAAAAATCACTTCAAGTGCACCCATAAACCTTTCCCTGTCTATGTCCCCTGCGGAGGAAAAGCTTATGGAAGACCACATGCTGGTTATGGCAGTACCAAGAAAGACATAGGAAATCAGAGTTTCATCAGTTTTATCAGAGTAAATAAAATAGAAGGTAATTGCCGAAATTATAGGGCTCAAGATTACTACAAACTTAAACATTGATCTGGAAAAGGACTGCTTCATCTGAAGCTTGCAGCTGGATATGATAGCCTTTACATTACTACGCACTGCAATCACCGCCAATTATCTTAAGATATACATCCTCCAGGGTTGCCTCTCTCATTACTATGGACTTAATTTGATTTTCACTTAATTGCTGGCTGACCAGAGGAATTATCTTCTTAGGATTTCTGCAGTCTATCTTCAGCTTATGTCCTAAATTATAGGAGGCTGCCGAAACCGCCGTAACATTCTCAAGGGCTTTCAGCTTGTACAGAGTATCCTCCTTAAGCAAATCCAAGTCCACCTCAATCACTGCCGAGTCCATATTTTCCTTCAGCTTCTCGCTGGTGTTCAATGCATACAGCTCTCCCTTATTAATAATAGCGATACGGTCGCAGAGCTCGTCAGCCTCCTGCATATAATGAGTGGTAAGCAGAATGGTCTTTCCCTCTCCCGACAGCCTTTTAATTATATCTCTCAGGGTTTTGGCCCCTACAGGGTCCAGCCCTATGGTAGGTTCATCCAGAAACAGAACCTCGGGATTGTTTACAAGACCTCTGGCTATTTGCAGCCGCTGCTTCATGCCCTTTGAGAAGGTTTCAACTCTGTAGTGCGCCCTGTCGCTAAGCCCCACCATATCCAGCAGGTCTGCAATTCTTTTCTTCTTTATTTTTTCCGGCACCTGATACAAGTCACAGAAGTAGGATAAATTGTCATAGGCAGAAAGCCTCCAGTACAGGCTTCTTTCTCCCCCGAAGATAAAGTTGATTCTCTTTCTAAGCTCCTTTTCCTCTCCGAAGCACTTGCAGCCCAGTACCCTTGCTTCTCCCGCAGTAGGTGCCAGAAGAGTTGTAAGAATTTTAATAGTACTGGTCTTGCCTGCCCCGTTAGGACCCAATAGCCCGAAAATCTCGCCCTGCCCGACTTCAAAGCTGATATCCTTTATGGCATGGACTACCTTTTTCTCTCTTTTAAAAATCCCTACAGAAGTTTCGTAATCTCTTTTCAGGTTCTTCACTTCAATGACACTCATAAGAATCCCCCTTTTATAATTCTATATGTATCGAATTCGTTATATATAGAATTATATATTTTTTACTAGGCAATTGTAAAGTAATTTCCAAAAGAAAAAACTAGATTTTCATCTAGTTTCTACGAAGCTCTTCATAGCATCGCACAGCTTGTTGTATTCTTTTATATTCAGACTGAAGTACTTCACACTTTTGTCCCTCTCCTCATGTATCAATCCGATGGAGCGAAGCTGCTCCAAATGGTGCGATACCGTCGAGGTCACAAGCCCCAGCTCGGCTGCCAGCTCTTTGCCGTACATCGGCCTTGCCGACAGCTTCCTTATCATCTCAAGACGAGTATTGTCTGCAATAACCTTCAATGCATTGACAAGAGCGCTTTTGCTATAATTGTCCTCTTGTCCGATGGGATAGATAACTATCTGGGTTTTATTGTTGAAGGTTCTCATAGGCTTATTCATAAAGAAATACGACGGTGCAAAGTAATAAGTGCTGAAATCATATACTCTTACAAATTTCTTGCCCATAATACCTTGCGCTACAGCCAGCGGCACTTTGGCCTTCAGTTCCTGGCTGGTTTTTGATACCGCCTCTTCATATACTCCCGCTTTGCCCATTTGTTCTACTACAATGGTGTTTATTGTTCTAAACACCTCAGCCAGCTTGTGGGTAAATTCCCCGGTTCTTTGAAAAACTAAGCTTATGCTTTCACTGCTGTAGGCAGACGAATATTTCTCAGCTTGAGTCATTTCCTTAAGAGAATTCATGTTTTCCATCAAAAGCTTGATATCTGCTTTCGACAGCTCTTCTCCAAACATTAAATATATCAAATCTACCGGATCTGTTTCGGTAATAAAGCTCTCCAAGGCATCAATATCTCCAAGCTCCTCATTGTACAAATACAGCTCGAATAATTCCAAAACTTTGACCCTGAAGCCCTTTAGCAGGTCCAGGAAAGCATTTTGACTATCGCTTAGTACAATTCCTTTATACGTCCTGTCATTTATCAATCTATGCAGCAAAGCCACCATTTCTATATAATATATTGGTTTGTTTATTACTCTAAGCTCAAAATTCCCAGACATCATATCACCTACTTCTAAGTATTATCTAAATTATAGCATCTAATTCTATGATTGTCGAATTCGCTTTGCGACAACTATTGAGCTAGCTTCTTCTTGCAGAGGACAGTCCAAAAGCACCTCCAATGGCACCCAGTACCAAGCTCAACAGCATTATAAGCCCTGTTACTCCAGCCGTCATCCCATCCTTTGGCGGCAAAGGTATAAAGGGCAGAGGTCCGGTCATGCTGACATAGAGGTAGTTAATTGCCAAGCCGGACAAAATAGATGCAAGTATGCCTCCCCCTATGGTTATAAGCAAGCCTGAAAAAAGGAAGGGAATTGCTATGAAGCCTTCCGGCGCCCCCAAAAGCCTCATAGTTTCTATCTGTTCTCTGTTGTTGTATATTCCCTGCCTTATTATGTGGGATATAATGACTAAGGTTGATACCGCAACGGCTGTTATTATCAGATATCCCAAAAGCTTCAGCACTCCGGCAATATCCTGCAGCCTGCCCAGCACCTCACGGTTGTCGCGTACATGCTCAATGCCGGGTATTAGCTGTAACTTAGCAAGAATTTCATCCATTTCCTGCATATCTATCCTTACTTCTATGAAAGGGCTGAAGGGATTGTCATCGAAAAACTCCAGAACCTGAGCTTCTTTGCCTAATATCTCCTTCATCCTGCCATATGCTTCAGATTGGTCCACAAGACTGATATCCCGGACCCCT
Source organism: Clostridia bacterium (assembly GCA_029238945.1). Classification (GTDB taxonomy): domain Bacteria; phylum Bacillota; class Clostridia; order Lutisporales; family Lutisporaceae; genus GWB2-37-7. The sequence goes on along the minus strand of JAQZBM010000018.1, from coordinate 9,755 downwards.
TCAATAGCTTTCATTTCTCTGCCAGCTTGGATATAGCCTCAGGGCTCATGGCTTCTGTATAATATACATTTATCTCTGCTTCCTCCTGCAAAGCCCTGATAATCTGACTGCCTGTCCACCAGCCTGAAATAACCATGGCAACTATGAAGAATATAAGAGCTGTGCTTAAAAGAGAGAAAAAGTTGGACAGTATATTAACTTTTATGATGGTTCCCGTCTCTTTCAGAAAATAGCCTATATTTTTTGAAATGCTCCTCATTATGCCATCCCCTGCCTTTCCATATTCATGCTTCCGCTAAGCATCCTTATGTGGACGGCAGACTGGTCCTTTTCTATCAAATGAGTAGCATGAGTTGTTATAACCACGGCAGTATTTGAGTCTCTAAAGGAGTTTAGAAGCTCCAGAATCCTTAGGGCGTTGTCCTTATCCAGGTTTCCTGTAGGTTCATCTGCTAATATCAGTAAGGGCTTTCTTGCCACAGCCCTTGCTATTGCGACCCTTTGAGTCTCTCCCCAGGATAGGTTCTCCACCAATGATTTCATCTTATGCTCCAATCCTACCTTTGACAGTGCATTGGCCGCATTTTCCTTCAGCTGACCCGGTGCTATATCCAGAAATCTCATCCCCAGCAGCACATTCTCCATGGCAGTCCTGCCCTTAACCAGCCGGAAGTCCTGAAACACCGGTCCGATTTTCCTGCGCAGACCTCTGATGCTGTCAGCATTGCCTCTTTCGATGTATTGTCCAAGCACCTTCATGGTTCCGTCAGTAGGATACTCAACTCCCATAAAGAGCTTCAAAAGGCTGGTTTTGCCTGAGCCGCTCGGACCGGTTATATATACAAGCTGCCCCGGCTTTATATTCATATCTATATTATTCAGAGCTGTTGTGCCGTCAGGATAAGTCAAGCAGACTCCCTTTGCTTCAATCATATTGATTTCCTCCCTTACGTTTAGAAAAGGTTAGGCTTTATTGATATTTCCAGATAACCTTCATAGGTTTTTATGTACTGTATAGTGCTCCGTCCCAACAGAGGTTCAAAATCCAGCTTCAACTCGCCCTCCCTGAGCATTTCCTCAATAAACTCCTGCTCAAGAGGCATGCCATAGAAGCTTCCTCCGTCTATCCGGAATTTCAGGGTATGTTCATCGACTGCTACAAAATTACCGGTGAACACCAGACTCCTTTCCGGCATGCTTATCTCAGTTTTATCCTCATGGAAAGCAAATTCCATCTCCGAGAGGCTGGGCTGGCTGTCCAATATGGCATTGAAGTCTTCTTGTTCTATGGATGCCCTGACTCCAAACAAAGAGTATGAGATTTTAAGAGCATCTCTTGGCATGCTTCCTTCTTCAATTATATTGGAGAATTCCTTCAAGGCCTGCGCCAGTATGGGCTTAAGCTCATCTAAAAGCTTCTTCATGCCTGCCAGCTGCTCTTCAAAATATGCTCTTTTATCCTTCAACGCTGTCAGGGATTTTTCTAAGCCTGCCCTAAGCTCAAGCTTCTCAGCCAGCGCTTCCCTGGACTGCCTCTGCTTCTCTTCTGCCAATGCCAGCCTTCCGTTCAGCCGGTCTTTCTCTGCTGCCATAGTCCTTTTACTTTCTTCAAGCTCCTGAAGCAGGTCTCCCGTATTGCGGGTAATATCTCTCAGGGTATTTATTCTTCTAAGAAAATCCCTCAGGCTTTCAGAGTCCATAATTATCTCCAAATAAGAGCCCGACCCCATTCTTTGATAGCTCTTCAAAACCTGTTTGAGCCCCTCCTTCTTCTTTGTAAATCTTTTTTCCTCTTTTACGATAGCAGCTTCCAGAGTCTTTATTTCCTCTTGCAGTGTCTTTGTCTCTTCTTCAAGCCTCTTTTCCTCCTGTTCCGCAACCTCTATCTCCTGCGTCAGTGTAAACAGCTTTTGAAGAGTTTCCTTTTCTTCCTTGGTTATGACTATCAGAGTATCATTTATATTAGCCGGCGGTTCAGCCTCAAGAGCTTCAATGCTTGTCCCAAAGCTCAGCATACACAATGCAGCTGCTAAACAAAATACCGCCGCTCTTTTTACTCTTGCCGGTATAGTCATTGGCTTCCCCTCCGTTTCATCCATTATATTCTAATTCTATCAAAGTATTTTTCATACTAAAATGTTTTTTTGCAACTTTTACCTCCATAATTCAAATGATATAATAGACATGCTAGACAAGGAGGTCATATTTTGAAATTAAAGGGTTTTATTTATGCCATTATTTCTGCTGTTTTCTTCGGCAGCGCAGGAATTTTCGTAAAAAGCGGATACTCATCCGACTTCACCCCTGTGGATTTGCTGATGCTTCAATACATAATCGGCAGTATAATTTTATTTTTAATGTCCTTTATTAAATATAGAGGTAAGCTGAAGCTTTCAAAAGACATGGTTAAAAAGCTTATTATTCAGGGAGCCATAGGTAATACTCTGATGACGGTGTTTTTCTACGAAGCCTTCAGATATCTTGATGTAGCAGTAACAACCATGCTGCTTTTCACTTATCCCGCCATGGTAGCCTTAGCTGCCTCACTGATATTTAAGCAGAGGATATCACAACTGAAGCTTGCACTGATAGCAGGCACCTTTTTGGGCTGCATTCTGGTGCTTGATGTATTCACCAAAACTTCAGGAATAAACTATATTGGTGTAGCCTTTGCCTTGCTGTCGGCATTTTTCTATGCATTTATGAACCTGCACGCAGAAAGAATTGTTGAGGACCTTCCGGGACTTGTAATAACCTTCTATACAACGGTTTTTTCTCTCATCGTGCTTTTTATCTTTAACTTTGACTTCGTATACAAGCTACCGGAGGTTTCCCTGCCTTCCTTTGTGAATGCAGCGCTATTGGCATTTTTCTGCGAGATAATACCTCTGACTCTTCTGTATGAGGCTATAAAAAGAATAGGTCCGGTATCAACCTCCATAATCACTTCTCTGGAGCTTCCCGCTTCAGCTATAACAGCCTTTGTGTTTTTAGGCGAAAGGCTTACACTGACACAGATTATAGGGATTTTGACAGTGGTGTACTGTGTGATTAAGCTCAAAAAAGAGTAAAGGCGAAGGTAAAACCTTCGCCTTTTGTTTACATCAGCTCAAAGCGTTCAAATTCCATGTCCAGCAAATCCACTTGAAGCCACGAATTTCTGAGGGATGCTTCCCTTCCCACTATTATCTTCACTGCTTCAACTACTGATAAGCTTGCCAGTACCCATGGCGTAAAAGCAGGATTTCCCAAGGTTTTCTCTACTCCCTTTTCACCATGACGGAAAAGCCTTGATACGCTGAAGTCTCCCGGAAAGCTTACTCCCAGCATCCCGTACCAGCCTGCTATGCCTGCATAGACAAGGGGCAGTCCGAGACTATGACAGGCTTTTTCCAGAGTCACGCGACGGCTGATGGAATCCAGCGCATCACAGACTAAATCAGCGCCTTCAAAAAAGTTTGCTGCATTGTTTTCATCAAACCAATCATAAATAAGCTTTAGCTCTGTTGTGGAATTCACCGCCTGAAGCCGCTTTCTTGCAGCCTCCACTTTTTTTATTCCCAGGGTTTCTTCTGTGGCAAACAGCTGTCTGTTCAGATTGCTCTCCTCTACATGGTCTCCGTCAATCAAAATCAGCTTTCCCACTCCCAGACGGGAGAATTCTTCTGCCATGCTCCCGCCAAGGCCTCCACAGCCCACAATTGCAATTGCAGCCTTTGCCAGCTTTGCTTGGTCCTCTACGGATATTGACTTGTAGTTGCGCTGATACCTTGGAGGCAATACGTTACTCATTAGCCTCCTCCTACCGGCGGAAATAGTGAAACGGTATCCCCGTTTTGCAGTACATGTTCATTATCTGCATCACGGCCGTTTACAAGGCAAATAGCTACCTCTTCAGGAGGAAGTTCATATTTATTCATCACATCAATTACCCGGCTGTTACTATCAAAATCAACAACCTCAGTTTTGAAGCGTCCTTCTCTTAAAGAAGCAAACAACTTGACATTTACCTGCATAGGCTGACACCTCCACTTCCATTAAATTTTTTCAAAGGGATTATGTGTTCTGCCGCCCATTGGCGGAAATATGCTGATGCTGCAATCATGCTCTATAGAATAATCAGGCTTTTGGGCGTGTCCGTCTACTATGCTTACAAGATTGTCTGCGGGATTTACAAAAATCATTTTGTGAATTTCACTTAGTATGGTTCCTTGGGCTGCTTCAAGGCAAAACCTGTTCTTATTCAGACAATCAAGCTTCTCATTCAGACATTTCAGATGCCCATAAAGCTTAATTTCAATACGCATATCACCGATTCCTAAAACTGCAATACTGAGTCAAGCTCTTCACCTGTGAAATCCCAAACTGTATTGTGGGGAGGAAGCTGTTCCTCCATAAATTCCGGCAGTCTGTCATCCTTCTCTGTAAGACCTGCCGCCCTGTTGAACTCCATTTCTGTCTTCAGCACAGATCTGCCCAGGTTGAACCAGTCATCAACGGACCAATTGACTCCATATTGTGCATTTATCATGTCAATTATGGCATGAGATACAGGCTCATAATCAAGCACAGCAAAGGCTACGAATATACATAGGCCTGCACTGTCCAAGGATGCTGTCGCAATCTGCAGGTTTCTGGACAGCTCGATTTGTCCTTCCTTCTTAAGTGGGTCTATATGTCCTCCTACCTTTAGGATGTTTGCCGTAACAGAGTATCCTGCAGTGTGGTCTGCACCCATAGGTGTCGTAGCATAGGTTATGCCGATGCCTTTAACAGCTCTCGGTTCATAGGCCGGCATGGTCTGTCCCTTGACAGTCCCGATTCTGGTTACTCCAAAGGCCTTTCCTGTAAAATTAGGGCCGTTTCCCAGAATACGTCCCAGAGGAGTCGCTTCCTTAATCTCCTCTTTTATCATTCTAAGCATTCCCTCGCCGTCGCCCCACGGAAGCAGTCCCGCTTCCATAGCAACCATCATTGAACCTGCTGTATCAATGGTATCGATTCCAATATCATCACATTCATGGTCAATATGAGCTATAACATCCAAGTCATCACAGGTACAGCCTGCCCCAAATGCCCAAATAGTCTCATATTCGAAGCCCGAAGTCAGATATCTTTTATCCTTGTCATTGTAGGTTTGGGAGCAGCGAATCACACAGCCGACGTGACAGCCGTGGGTAGGGTCTCCGTCTCTGCTCATGATGGTGTCATACATGGTCTCACCGCTTATATTCTCTGCTCCTTCAAATTGGCCATATCTATAATTCTTAGTGGGAAGTCCTCCTGCTTCATTCAATATATTCACCAGTACATCGGTACCGTATCTCGGAAGAGCCTGCCCGCTGACAGGATGGCTGAGAAGTCCTTTGTTGAATACTTGAGCCGCATTCTTAAACTTCTCCTTGTCCTTAATCTCAATCCCGGCACCATCGTTATCGTCCAGGGTGATAAATTTTATCCTCTTAGAGCCCATTACGGCTCCAAGTCCTCCTCTTCCTGCGCTGCGAATATGTCCTTTTGGGTCCTTAACAGAAATATTTGCCAAGGACATTTTATGTTCTCCTGCCTGCCCTATAGTCATTACTCCGGTATTTTCCCCGTATCTGGATGTCATTGTGTGGATAACCTCGTAGTTGCCTTTGCCCAGAAGCTCATTCTCCTCTTTAATCTCAACGCCGTCCTTGTGTACATGCAGACAATACCACTTGTCGCCTTCAGGAATCCCTTCGATTATCAGGGCTTTCACTCCAAGCTTCGCCAGTCTTTGAGCCGCCGTGCCTCCCGAGTTGCTTTCCTTTATGCCGCCGGTTAACGGGCTTTTTGCCCCAACTGACAACCGTCCCGAGTTTGCCGCCATAGTTCCCGCGAATAAGCCCGGGGCGAAAACTAATTTATTTTTACTTCCTAAAGCGTTACAGGTCGGCTCTACCTCTTTCGCTACAATTGCTGAAGTCAATCCTCTTCCGCCCAGCAGTCTCCATTCCTCCGGCACAGCTTCCATGGTAAAGCTTAGTTTTGACATGTTGACGCGGTAAATTTTCACCTTTCTAACCTCCTTTGCTTATAATTGCTTGTTTTTCTCACCAAAGATATTTTGACCTATCAAAATGCTAATTATACCCAAGTATTGTAATTCATATTTTCTGTCAGCTATAATGAATTTGCATAAATAGTAAAATAATATATTATCTATATATTTAAAAGGAAATGTTTTACTCAGTATATAAATTGCACAAGTCACTGACTTTTGAAAATATTGAAGCATAAGTGCAATTTTTTTGCTATAATTCAATTAGCGTTTGGCAGCTGGATATACATGCAGTTTGGCTAAATAGTATGAGTTTATTATGGTGATTAAAATGGAAGTTAAAGAAGTTTTAAATATTGCCCTATTGAGTGGAGAGATACTGCTGACAAGCGGATCTGAAATTTATAGGGTTGAAGATACCATTGAGAGGATTTGCAGTGTTTATGGTATTAAATGCGAGTCCTTTGTAACGCCCACAGGAATATTTATCTCCGGTTTGGCAGTCAACAATCCCAGTGAATCCGTGTCCTTGATAAGAAGAATAAGAAATAGAACCATTAATCTGCACAATATTGAACTGATTAATACTTTTTCAAGAGATCTTCAAAATTCAACCCTGTCCTATGATGAGGCTATGAAAAAATTAAAGAGTATTGAAGCAGGTCCCTACTTCTCCTTTGCGAGAAGACTGGGAGCAGCAGGCGTAACCTCCTTTGCCTATGCGATTTTATTTAAGGGCAGCTTATTTGACGGATTACTTACCGGTGTAATCGGTATGTTAATATACAGCATCCTTGAAAAAATGAAAAATGCGGATATTTCTCAGTATTTCAGAAACTTTATTTGCAGCTTCACGGCGGGAGTCATGTCTGTGTTTATAGGCAGTCTGATAAGCTCTTTGAATGTAAATTCTATATTGGTAGGCTCTATTATGATACTAGTTCCAGGATTGGCAATAACCAACGGCATCAGAGATGCCCTGCATGGAGATATTTTGTCCAGTCAGGCGAGAATAGCCGAAGCCTTGCTGATAGTAACTACTATCGGTGTTGGTGTCGGTGCTGCCTTATTATTAATGAAGTATTGGATGTGATTATATGAAGGAAGTAATGCTTGCTTTTTTGGGCAGCTACTGCCCTGCTATCTTATTTAATATAGAAAGAAAAAACCTTGTGTGGGCCGGCTTATGCGGCGCGGCAGGCTGGACAGCATACAAGCTTGTTATTGACTTGTCCGGAAGCGGTATATTTGCGGTTTTCATCGCAGCTTTAGTCATAAGCTTTTTGAGTGAATTTATGGCGAAGATTTTTAAGACCCCTGCCACAGTGTTTTACATACCAAGCCTGTTCCCCATTGTACCCGGTATTTCAGCTTATTACACAGTATTGAATATTATTAATGGAAAAATTACCGAGGCAGCATATGTGGGACTTGAAACCGTGGCAAGTGCAGGTGCCATAGCCTTTGGTATCCTGGTAATGACAACAATCTTCAAATATATTAATACCAGAGCTATGTATAAAAAAGGACAATAATACAGCCTTTCAATCTTAGAAGCTCTGCTTATGATGAAATTTGTCAGAAATTATGCTATTATTAATTAATACCTTGGAAATTAATAGAAAGGATTATGAGATGAACAGCATAAGAACGTATTTAGGATTTCTGGCCCTGCCTGCTGCATCAGCCATAGCTGCATGCGTCGTATTTCTATATGCAGACATCCTGCCTCAATCTTTAGCCTTGGTTTTGCAGTATATGCCTTACGTCTTATTTGCAATCGGAATGCTGCTTGCGGTAAGATTCAATAAAAGCAAGGTCTTTTTCTTGTGTCTGATTCTTGGGACAAGCCATTTTCTGCTGTCTCAAGCTTCATACATACTCTTTTCTATAAACAGCAAGATGCCTGATATATCTGATATTCTTTCTTTTCTTATTCCAATTAACATATTCATATTCTCCATTTCTAAGGAGAGAGGAATTTTGACCTTTTGGGGAAGAATAAAATGGGGCTTCATTATAGCACAGCTGATTTTAATCAGGCTGCTTCTGGACCCTCCCAATAATGATTTACGGATATTGATTTCACACGAACTGATAAATGTCCTTGATACGTCGCCGATTCCTCAAGCTTCAATCCTGTTTTGCTTAGCTCTATTGGTATTCCTTGGCTATAGATTCTATACCAATCCTTCTCTGATAGACAGTGCATTAATTGGTGCAGCCATTTTCACCTTTGCAGGAATTGCTGTCAAGAATCATTTTATGGGTCTCAATACGTTTTATTCCGCTGCGGGCTTGATGCTTGTAATGGGTGTAGTTGAAGACTCCTACTCTATGGCTTATCGTGACCAGCTTACCGACCTTCCCTCAAGAAGAGCCTTGGAGGAGTCTATGCTTAAGCTGAGCGGCAAATATTCAATAGCTATGATTGATATAGACTATTTCAAGAAATTCAACGATACCTACGGGCATGCCACAGGGGATAAAGTACTTCAAATGGTTGCAGGAAGCCTGGCGAAGCAGTTCGGCACCGGCAAAGCCTTCAGGTTTGGAGGAGAAGAATTCACTGTCTTATTTCCAAATCAAGAGCTCAGTGAAGTAATGCCTGAACTTGAGGAGTTAAGGCAGGCTGTATCCAAGCAGAAGCAGGCATACAATAAAAAGACTAAGATAAAGGGAACAGAGAAAACTATATCCCGGAAGCTTGGGGTTACAATAAGCATCGGGGCAGCAGAGAAAAGCAGCAGACATAAAACTGCAGAAGAGGTAAGACAGGCTGCAGATAAAGCCCTTTATAAAGCCAAGAAAAGTGGAAGAAATTGTGTAGCCAAGTAATTTTTATAGTATAATAAAATAAAGTAGTCATTATTTATAATAATAAATATCAGAGGAGGTCTTGCATATATGCAGCTTTATTTTGTCCTGTCACTGACAGCTTCAATCCTGGTGGTAATTTTTGCGGTTACAAATGCAGCAGCGGTGCCTGTAAGGATATTTTTTGTAGAATACAAACTTTCATTAGCATTAATTATTTTTGCTTCTACTGCTCTCGGAGCAATAATTGCAACAATGTTGAGCTTTATAAAACAATTTAAGCTTGGTAAGAAGATTAAGAAGCTAAACAATGAGAATCAAGCCCTTAAAGCAGAAAACCAAGCCCTTGAAGAAGAAAATAAAAAACTGCAGGAGTCAGCTGCACCGGCTGATGCAATGCAAACACCCGCACCATCGCCTGAGGAAATATAATTCTCCGCAGACAAAAGCTCTCTGTTGAACAATACTTCAACAGAGAGCTTTTAATTTATGTTATCCTTTTAACGCAATTCTTCTTCCTCTTATCTCAGGATGTCTGCTGAGATAAATTATGAACCAGCTTGTCAGTATCAAGCCCTTAAAAATACTGCTAATGCTGATGCTCCACCACACTCCTGTCAGACCAAGGCTCATAGACAGCAGCAATGCTCCCGGTATCCTTAAGGTATTCATTGTTATTCCTACAATTGAAGGCGGAATAGTCTTTCCGAGGCCGTTAAAGGCACCTGCAGTTGCGATTTCTATACACATAAAGAGCTGGGACAGACCCAGTATCCTTAAATAGATAATCCCATCCTTTACAACCTCCGGCTCTCTAATGAAAATAGAGAAAATAGGCCCCGGCAGAAACACCAATAAACTGGTTGTTATCAAGCCGATGATAGAAATAGCTCCAATTGCTGTGAAATAC
>JAQZBM010000222.1 GCA_029238945.1 Clostridia bacterium | reverse complement strand
AAGTTATATAAAATCTAAGCTTGAGCTTTCCAAAATGCAAAGAAATTTTGATATGACTCTGATAAATTTAAATAAAACTATAGGAGAACCTGTAGATAAGAAATATATAAGCTACAGCTCTGACAATATGTCTATTATGACGGCAATAAAGCCCTATGATGAATACTTGTCAGATGCAATGAAAAATAGAGCTGAAATTCTAAATGCAGAGCTTGGATATAAACTAAAGAAAATAGAATATGATTTAACCAAAGCAGCTTATCCGTTAGAGTCAGATATACATAATAGTGATGCAAAGTTTGCTATGGATGATGCATACAATACCTTAGAAGCTGCTAAAATTGATTTAGAAATAGAAATAGCTTCTGCATATAAGGAATTAGAGAAAAGATTGAAGAATTGGGAAAGTTCAGAGAAGCTATATCAATCTGCACAGGAAAATTATAAAGGGGTAGTAAGTAAGTATTCAATGAATATGGTTACAGAAAAAGTACTTACAGATGCTAATATATCTTTAGCGAAAGCAGAAATGCAGTTAAAGAATGCCAGAAGGGATTTATGGATTCAACAGCTTAAGATGGAATATGCAAGTGGAATAGGCCCCGGAATTAAAAACTTTGCATACTAGAGGAGGATAGAAATGAAAAAGATTCTAAGTATATTAGCTGCATTAGCTATAATGTTTAACATTTCTGTAGCATATGCAGATACAGTAGATATAAAAGTAAACAATACAAGATACCTATCACTTGAAGAGGCAGTAAAGAGCATAGAAAGCAACAATCCTGATATAAAACTAATTGATAGAAAAATAATAATAGTAGAAAGACAATATAGAGATGCATTAGCTAGAGCAGACTATGCAACCGGCAAAACAAGTACAGTCCAAAGCATTAACACATCATATCGTAAGGATGAGCTTCTGAACTGGAAGAAGAGTCTGTATACTCTAAATAACTTGAAGCATGATAGGCAGGACAACCTAAGGTCTCTAGCAAGCAGTGTTACGAAGCAGTATTTAGATGCACTGCTTACACAAGAGGATATAAAGAATATTCAATATGAAATAGATAATCTGGATAAATCAATTAAGCAGCTTGAAGCTAGAGTTAGCTTGGGAACAGCAAAGGAAAGTGACGTAAAATCGCTGGAGGCGCAAAAAATACAGCTTGTTTCGCAGCTGAACAGTACAAGAAGACAATTGAATCTGGACTTGCTACAGCTAAAGAGGGACTTAGGCATACTAGCTACTACAAATATTTACTTAATGCCTGTGGAAAGAGAGCTTAAGCTGTTTAATGACAAGGACATAGACATAAGAATAGCAAAGGCTTTAGAAAACAATTATGAAATTGAGAAGAAGAGACAGGAGCTTGAATTAACTAAACTTGAGTATAATATTATAATGAATAATGCAATAGTAAACCTACCGCCAGAAGCTAATTCACTTGAAACAAGTATTAAGGACAAAGAAGCAGCACTGGGGGAGGAGCTGTTAAGCCAAGAAGCTTCTTTATGGAGTACTTACTATAATCTTAAAAATCTAGAAGATAATATTGAGATAGAGAAGCTTAATGTTGAAACCTCACAGATTAATTTTGATATGGTATCAGCAAAGGTAGAGATTGGAATGCTGACAGAGCTTGACCTTGCAAAAGCTAGACTGGATTTATCAAAACAAAAGATAAATCTGGAGCGAGCAATAAATGAATATATGCTGGCTGCAGATAATTTCACAATACAGCTGGGCGAATAAAAATAAATCCGTTGGAGCAATCCAACGGATTTATTTTTATCTTACATATTATTCATATCTCAATGCTTCTATCGGATCAAGCTTAGCAGCCTTGCTGGCTGGGTATAATCCGAAGAATATGCCTACAGCTGACGAGAAGCCGAAGGATATAAGTATTGTTTGGAGGGATATTCCGGGGCTTACGCCTATAAGCGAGCCTACTACGAAGCCTAAGCTGATGCCCAGGGTCATGCCGATGGCACCGCCTATTAGACATATTATCAAGGATTCTGTAAGGAATTGCAGCATTATGTCCTTGTCCTTGGCGCCAAGTGCCTTGCGTATGCCTATCTCTCTTGTACGCTCAGTTACGGATACCAGCATTATGTTCATAACGCCTATGCCGCCTACCACCAGAGAAATGCCCGCAATAGCTCCTATTACCAAGGTGAAGGTTCTGAGTACATTATCAATCATTTCAAGCTGCTTGAAGCCTTCTTCTGCTGCATATTTACCTTCATTTCTGTGTGCCTTCTCCAATAGCCTGACTATTTTTGACGCTACCTCAGAGGCCTTATCCATATCATCTATCATGACGGACATCATGCCTATATCTGTACGTGTAAGCACTTTGTCGCTGATTGTTATGGGGATGAAGCCTACACCCGGCATGTTGTCACCAAACATAGCACCCATACTTCCGCTTGCACTTTCTGATACACCGATTACCATCAGGCTTACGTTGTTGCTGCCTACATTGACCTTGACCTTCTGGCCTAGTGGACTTTCACTGCCAAAGAGCTTTTTTGCTGCTATCTCATCGATAACAATGACGTTTCTTTGGGTTTGAACGTCTCTTTCGTTTATAAATCTGCCTTCCAGCATATCTGTTTTTACCAGCTTTGTATAGGACTCATTCACACCGTCTATTTCAGCTTCCTTGGATTTGCTCTCTGTTTTCAGGTAACCGAAGTCACCGTTTGCCAGAGTAACCGAGGTAACCTCAGGAATCTTTTCCTTTATAAGCTCAGCATCCTTCAGTGTGAAGTAATCTCTCGCCTGTACGTCGTTGTTTCGTGCCTTCACTGAGACGTTTACCACGTTTGTACCTATGCTTTCAAATTGGCCTGTAATAGCTTCTTTGCCGCCTTCACCTATAGAGACTATAGTAATTACTGAGGAGATGCCTATAATGATGCCAAGCATTGTAAGGAAGGAGCGCATCTTGTTTGCCATAACGCTTTGCAGGGCTGACTTAAAGCTTTCCTTTATATTCATTAGGCATTCCCTCCCCTGATTATTCTATTTTCATTTATTTTGTCAGATATTATCATACCGTCTCTAAAAACTATGCTTCTTTTGGTATGCATAGCTATATCCTGCTCGTGGGTAACCATTATGATTGTAGCACCTTCGTTGTTCAGGTTCTCAAATATCTCCATTATTTCTTCGCTAGACTTGGTATCAAGGTTTCCGGTAGGCTCATCAGCAAGTATGATGTCCGGATTGTTTACCAGTGCTCTTGCGATAGCAACTCTCTGCTTCTGACCGCCGGACAGCTCATTGGGACGGTGGTCCATCCGATCCTCCAGACCTACCTTCTTAAGGGCTGATTTAGCAGCCTTAAGCCTTTCGGCATGGTCTACACCTGCATACGTCATAGGAAGAATCACATTATCTAAGGCTGAAAGTCTGGGAAGCAGATTAAAGGCTTGGAAAACGAAGCCTATCTTCCTATTCCGTACTGCTGCCAGCTCGTTCCCATCCATGGTTGATACATCCTGACCGCCTAGGACGTATTTGCCCTCAGTTAATCGGTCAAGACAGCCCAGAATGTTCATCAGGGTGGATTTTCCTGAGCCGGAGGCGCCCATTATGGCAACATACTCCTTCTCTGCAACCTCGAAGTTCACACTCTTTAGGGCTTCTACCTGTATCTTTCCTGTGTCATATACCTTTTTCAGGTCCTCAACTTTTATAATCATCCTACTTTCCTCCTGTCGCTTTTACCCGGTCTCCTTCTTTCAATGCTGCAGGAGGGTTCTTGATATAGCTTTCATTTTCCTTCAGGCCTTGAACGATTTGTATGTCAAATTCTGTTTCAGTGCCTGTTTGTACAGATCTTTTCACTGCTCTGTTCTTTTCTACTACATATACGAAGCTTTTGCCCTCCTGGTCCTCTTGAAGAGCCTCGAAGCTTACTGCAATAGAGTCTGTAGTCTCGGTAAGTATGATGTCTACGTCTGCTTCATAGCCTGCTTTTATTTTGTCATCAGGATTGCTTATTGAAATTTCTACATCTATCTTTGCTTCTTGATTTGTACCTGTGTAGCTTAGCTCTGCAGCCTCGCCTATGGCTGTAACAGTACCTTCATAGATTGTATCCAGTCCTTTTACTTTTACTTCTGCGCGCTGTCCTTTGCTTATCTGTATGGCATCGTATTGGCTTACACTTACATTAACCTTGTATTTTGATAAATCATATATGGATATGATGCTGTTTTCCTGTGTCGGGTATTGGTTTTCCTTTATATCAAGCTTAACTACCTTACCGTCGATGTTTGCTTTTATCTCATTGCTTTCAAGTTTGTCTTGCATATTTTCTACGTCGGCCTTCGCACTTTCAAGCTGCTTTGTCAGCTGTGATACCTGATTGCGCTGCTGGTCTACCTGTGACTTGTTATCTACACTATAGTCGGACAGGTTTCTCTTTGCGTTTTCAAGCTGGATCTCGGCAAGCTTGACTTGATTTGCCAGGTCTGATGCTGCATTTACTGATGCATCGTACTCTTGGGATGATATTATACCGCTGTCGAAAAGCACTTTGTTTTGGTCAAGTCTAGTTTGGGCATCTGCATAGTTTCTGTTGATGCTGTCAAGATTCAACTCAGCCTGTTCTACTGCGTTTTCTAAGGCCTTCTTGCTGCTTGCACTTTTTACGTTTACCAGATTGTTCAGGTTGCTCTTAGCCATATCCAGGTTCAGCTTTGTCACTTCATAGTTTGTCTCTGCCTTTTGCAGCTGGTATGCAAGAT
>JAQZBM010000221.1 GCA_029238945.1 Clostridia bacterium | reverse complement strand
AGTGGAAAACAGTGTGATTTTAGGTTTATTTATAAATATTATTGAAGGTCTGAAGAAATATTATAGGGAAAGCTATATTAAGACTATAGTTGGCAGACTGCTGAAAAGCCTTGAAAAAGGCAGGGAGGGCAGCCTAATTATCAACTATCTGACCTCTGAGAGCCGATTGGACATTAGGTGGAAGGAAAGCCGGATTTACAGGCTCGCTTCCTATCCCTTTGCAGCGCTGACAAGCTTTTTGAGCAAGAGATATGACGCTGTAGAAGGACTGCTGACACAGAGCGGCATACTAACTGTCATAAGAGCTTTTCTCAGCAATGTCTTTAAGTACAGTGTAAGAAGCTATGGAATGCTTTTGTTTGCTTTATTTGCATCGGAGACAGCACTTTGGCTGCTGTTTCAGGTGAATGATTTGAGAAACCTTGCTATAAGAGCCGTACTGCTTTTAATTACTTTCATAATGCTGTTTTTTAATATTCCTGTAGCAGCTCTCTTTAAAGGAAGCTATTTATACAGACTAATTGAGGGAGCCTTTCTGGATGAAGCTGCTGAGTACGATTCAGCAAAGAACAGGAAATCAGCAGGTTTGTTTTTCCCGGCTCTGGCAGGCATAGGACTGGGGATAATGGCATACATACTGCCGGCAAAGCTTGCAGCCTTAGGAATAGCTGCAGTTTTGGCAGTGGTGCTGATACTGTGGAGATATGAGATAGGCGTCTTTATGGCAGCAGGCTTTGCGGCTGTGCTTTCCACAACTCAGCTGCTTCTGCTTATAGGGCTTACCCTTGCATCCTTCGCCCTCAGATGGCTGCTGGGAAAGGTGCCGAAGTACACAGCAACCCCTATAGATGCACTTGTCGTATTGTTTTCTGTGGTGCTTGTTTACAGTACTGCAACCTCATACTTCGTTGGAGACAGCCTCGGAGTGCTGGTGGTTCATGGATTATTTTTAGCCTTCTACTTCGTTTTGACAAGAACGGTGAATACCAGGCATAAGCTCTATCTGCTGGTGCTTTTTCTGATAATCAGCGGAACCTTGACCTCCCTTTATGGCGTGTATCAGTACTATACAGGAGGGGTAGCTGCCAGTGCATGGATAGACCAGGAAATGTTTGAGGATATTCAGACAAGAGTAGGTTCAACCTTCAATAATCCGAACATTTTGGGTGAATATCTGATTATGATGATACCTTTAGCCTTCGCGGCACTGTGGTATAGAAAGAAACCAATCTACAATGTAGTATTCCTTGGAATGCTTGCGGTTATGGGAATAGCTATGATTTTTACCTTCTCAAGGGGCGCTTGGCTTGGGCTGATGCTTGCCGTTATTGCTTTCTTTGTGGTAAGAGACAAGCGTCTGCTGGCTTTGGTGCTGGTGGCACTTATGATAATGCCTTTTGTACTGCCGCCAAGCATAATTAACAGATTTACAAGCATAGGAAACCTGGAGGATACATCCTCCTCCTACAGAATGTCAATTCTCATTGGCTCCTGGAGGATGGTGCAGGACTACTGGATTTCGGGAATAGGCTTAGGCTCAGAGGCCTTCAAGGCGATTTATCCGAAGTATTCCCTGGCGGCAGCATATGCGCACCACTCTCACAATATATATCTGCAGATAATACTGGAGATGGGTACAGCAGGGGCTTTGCTGTTCGGCCTGATAATTATAGTATTTGCCAGAGCTTTGCTGGTGCATCAGAAAAGGACTGGGGATTCGTTCCTGTCAACCCTGATGATTGCATCAGGTGCAGGAATAGCAGGCTATCTGGTTCAGGGCATGGTAGAAAACATATGGTACAACAACAGAGTGCTGTTTACCTTCTGGGTGGTAATGGCAGTAGGAATGTGCGCCCTGAATATTGGCAAGGGGGAGGCTCAGACACATGATTAAGGTAGTACACGTTATTACTGATATGAAAATAGGCGGAGCCGGTATGTGGCTTTTGAATCTTCTGCATAACTATGACAGAGAACGCCTTGACATAGTGGTGGCAGTGCCTGAGGGCAGCATGCTGAAGGAGGAAGTAAGCAGACTGGGAGTAAAGGCTGTTGAAATAAATGGTATAGGGGATAAATCCTTAGACCTGGGCAGCATAAATTCCTTCTATAAGCTGTTTAAGAAGGAAACACCGGACATAGTGCACACACATGCTTCAGTTTCAGCCCGGGTGGCTGCAAAGCTTGCAGGAGTGGGAGCTATAATTCATACCAAGCACTGCATTGACAGCCCTAAGACCGGCATAAAGCGGGCAGCATCCAAAAGCTTGAATCAGATGCTAAGCAGCAAAATAATCGCTGTATCTGATGCAGTAAGACAGAATCTTTTGGAGGCGGGAATACCGGATTCAATGATAAAGGTAATATACGGCGGAGTAGATGAAGTAGCCAGACTATCCGCCGAGGATATAAGTGAAATAAAGAAATCCTATGGAATAGAGGAGCAAGACTTAGTATACGGAATTGCAGCAAGACTTGCAGCCGTTAAGGGACACAAGTATCTTATTGAGGCAGCCGACATCGTAGTAAAGAGGAACCGCAATATAAAGTTTGTTGTAGCAGGAACGGGACCTTTGGAGGCACAGCTTAAGGAAATGGTGCAGCAAAAGGGCTTGGAGAAACACTTTGTTTTTACGGGCTTCATAATGGATATAGGCAGGATATACAACATATTTGACGTAAACATGAGCTGCTCACTGTCAGAGGCCTTATGTCTCTCCTTGATAGAGGGAATGTCAATCGGAAAGCCTATGATAGGCACAAAGGTAGGCGGTGTGCCTGAAGTAATACAGCATATGGAGACCGGACTTTTGGTACAGCCCGGAAGTCCGCAGGAGCTGGCAGAGGCAATACTTATGCTGGCAGAGGATGAAGCGGTGAGAAAAGCGATGGGAGATAATGCTATTAAGGTTATGAAGGAGAAATTCTCCGCATCAGTTATGGCAGAGGAGATTTTAAAGCTTTACAATGAAGCTGCAGATAGGAGGAGAACTAATGAGAAACAGTAAAGGCAAGCTTTTCGGGGTATTCAATATTATAGATATTCTAATAATAATCATTATAGCTGTCATAATTGGCGGAGGCATTTATGCCTATAAAGAGTATCAGGAAAGCCTCAGTACAAATATTAAGACTGTTGAATACTCGGTAGAGATTAAGGGCGTAGATGAAAAGTTTGTAAATGCGATAAATAACGGAGACCTTATAAGAGAAAGTGTAAAGGGCAATAGTCTGGGCAGTGTCTCAGGAAAAAGCTTTGTTCCTTCAACCAATATATATTCTGACTATCTTAACGGTAAATACGTTGTCAGTCAGGTGCCGGGCAAGCTTGACTTGATTCTTACACTTACCTCGGATGCACAGGTAACAGACAGAAGTGTATCAGTTGGCGGTCTTGAAATAAGAATCGGGCAAAAAATTTATGTCAAGGGCAAAGGCTATGCAGGTGAAGGCTTTGTCATTAACATGAATATTAAGGAATAGGGGGATATCCTATGATTATAGATGAAAAAGGTAAGCTTTTCGGGAAAATTAATGTTATAGATTTATTGGCAATCTTAGTGCTTGTGCTGATAGCAGCAGGAGTAGTATATAAGTTTGGATATACTGATAACAGAGGGGTAGGAAACGATTCCTTGATACAGTACACTGCAAGTATAAAGGATATAAGAAGCTATACTGCTGAAGCCATAAGTGTAGGCGACAGCATTTATGATTCTAAGACCGGAACATATATGGGCAAGGTTATCGGAAAAGAATTGCAGCCCTATAAGGACTATATAACAAAAACTGACGGAACGGTTTCACTTGCAGAGAAGCCTGATAGGTTCGAGCTGCTGATAACTATGGAGGTGCCGGGAGTAGTAAACAGCTACAGCTATCTGGCAAGCGGAAACAGAGACGTTAACAATCAATCCACAGTGTTCTTGGAAAATCGCTTGGCAACCGTACAGGGCAAGGTAGTGGATGTAAGGAAGATTAGGTGATAGGTGACAGGTATAAGGTAACAGATTTAAAAAGGGACGCTGTATTTCATTTCAGCGTCCCTTTGTCATGCTCGGCATGCTTGACGAAGGATATTATTATTTAATTATCCAGCAGACTTATAGCTATCTCTGCATTTTGCAGAGCCTTGTCCACAAACATTTTCTTTGAAGCAGCAAGGTTTTCCTTTATTTGTTGTCTGTCAAGCCATGCCTGCTCAATAGTCTTTATCATTTTATCATAGTCTAGGCTTTCCACATGTCCTGCCGAAGGCTGATTGATAAAGCTAAGGAAGTCTATAACCTTCGGTTCATAGGGCAGTCCTACAACAGGCACTCCTAAGGATGCTCCGTATATAAGAGCATGGAGTCTCATGCCTAGTATCAAGTCCATACTTTTGATAATTCCCAAGGTTTCAGTAACATTGTATTTGTGTTTGATAATATACGGATTGCTTTTCATCCGTGAGGCTATTTCATTGCTTATTTCCGTATCATGAGGATAGTGCAGCGGGATAAGAACGGATTTTATGCCGTACTTCTCATATAGGTAGTCTGCTGCTGCTGCAATTTTACCTGCATAAACCTCATGTCCCTTCCACTTTCTTGCCGATAGCCCGATCAGGGGGGCATCCTGTTTGATGCCTTCCTTCTGCAATATAGCCGCAGCTTCAGACTCTGTACAGGGAGCCAGGGTAAAAGCAGGGTCAGCTGTAATGAGCAGCTGAGGCTTATCTACTGACAGCTTTTTCAACTCTTCAAGGGAAGCTTCTTCGCGAAGGGTTATTACATCAGCC
>JAQZBM010000220.1 GCA_029238945.1 Clostridia bacterium | reverse complement strand
ACTATTATCAACGGCGGAGAATCCGTAGTTCATAATGTTCCTGATTTGAAGGACGTCGAGACCTTATCAGGGGTACTGAAAAGTATTGGCTGCAAGTGCTTTTTTGAAAACAATACAATAGTTATTAAGTCTGATAATGTGCTGGATATCAACATACCGGAAAAGCCTGTAAGGGAGATGCGCTCATCAATTATTTTATTGGGGGCTATGATAGCCAGATGTGGTCAGGCAAAAATTAGCTACCCGGGTGGATATGACAGCATAGGGATAGGAAACAGGTGTTAGGTAACAGGTAACAGGGTTGTAGGGAACGACCCCTGTGTCGTTCCTAAATCTATATCTGTAAACTTAACGGTATTTATTCAATATATTTATAAATGCCCTTATGTCTTCAGGAGCAATGTTTGCGTTTTGTAATTCCAATGCTAGTGCTATGTATTCTGGTTTTAAATCAACAGGCTTTAAGTCAGTTATGACAGCTTCAGCTTTAGGACTTTCCTTAATTTCAGCCTTCTCTTCCACAGGCATATCGGAAATGCCGCAAAGGTATTCCGTAGTGACTTCGAAAAATTCTGCAAGCTTTTCTACTATTTCATATTCAGGCTTTATTATTTCTCCTTCAAACTGAGAAATCAGGGTTTTATCAATGCCTAATATATCTGCCAGCTCCTTCTGGGTTATGTTCTTTTCCAACCTAAGAGTTATCAAGCGCATACCCTTCAGGTTTATTCTGCCTTGTGCTTTTTCCTTAGGAGTCTCCGCAGTAAAAATGGTATCAGGCATAGTCTGGTCAGCAGCGGTAAAAGCTTCAGCTTCTGCTTCGTCACGCTGAGGACTTGCAGAAAAAACCGATGAAGACCTATTAATCCTTCTGACAGGTCTCTTAAGAAAATTTATCCTGACATCTCTTTTTGGCTGTATTTTGGTCTTGGATGAGTTTACCATATTTATCAAGCTTGCTTCATCAATACCTAAGTGTTTAGCAAGCAGTCTCAAGGTTTCAATATCAGGATGCATAGTTTCACCGTTTTCTATCCTGCTTATAGTAGTATTGCTTAAGCCTGAAATCTGGGCGAACTTTCTTTGGGAGTAGCCCTTCTCCTTACGCATATTTATGATAAATTCACCTAAACTAAAAACTTCTTTTTTGCTTTCCACTGACAAGCATCCTCTCCATTTATTATAATTACTATTTTATCAGAAAAGCACGACTAAGTAACGGCTTTTATGTAATATTTTCTAATAATTTGTCAGGTAATAGTACAAGCGGCCTTGTGCATAGGCATAGAAAGAGAAAATAATTTTGTGGGGGGATGCCTTGTGCTGACAGTCAAGTCAGATTTCGGACAAATTATCTGGCTCACTGAAGATGAACTTCGCAGCGAGGCTGTAATGCTGGAAATAGAGAGAATGAAAGTCATTGGCAGGGTAGCAGTGTTCTGCTCGGGCAGGTTGGAGCCAAAGCAGGTGATTGAGAAGCTTGTTACAGAGAACTATAAGCAATAAGTTAAAGTGAGGGTGAGTTGTATGCGGGTTGCAGGGTATGTGAGGCTGTCCAGAGATGAAGACAAGGAGAACTTCAGCTCTATACTGTCACAGAAAAGTATAATAGAGCAATGCGCATCTATGTACAATTGGAGTGTCAAGAAATACTATGAGGATGATAACTGCTCCGGCTATACCTTTGACAGACCGGCCTTCAGCTTGATGCTGAAGGATTTGGAAAATAACAGCATCGATGTAGTCATAGCCAAAGACTTATCGAGAATCGGAAGGCATAATGCCTATACACTGCTTTTTATTGACAGGCTGAAGGAGCTTGGAAAGAGGCTGATATTGCCCAAGGAAGGGGAGGGCTATGATACCAATGAGGAAGAAAGCGATTTGCTGGGAATAAAGACCTGGTACAATGAGATGTACGTTAAGGACATTTCCAGAAAGATAAGAAGCAGCATAAATGCCAAGCAGAAGGAAGGACGCCTGATTATAAAGGAGCATTTCGGATATCTCAAAAACAGCAGTGACAAGCATAAGCTGGACATAGATATAGAAGCGGCAGAAGTCGTAAGGCTAATCTTTAAGCTTTATATATCGGGACTGGGATATAGAAGGATTGCGGAAATGCTCAGCGAGAGAGGATATGCGACGCCTTCGCAGCATTTAAAGCAAAAGTATCAACAGCGAAACACAGCTTTTGCAGGTGTTGTCAGCGATACCTGGACTGCCTCGGCGGTTCAAAGAATACTGAAGGATGATATTTATACAGGTACTC
Organism: Clostridia bacterium; assembly: GCA_029238945.1. Taxonomy (GTDB): domain Bacteria; phylum Bacillota; class Clostridia; order Lutisporales; family Lutisporaceae; genus GWB2-37-7. The sequence goes on along the minus strand of JAQZBM010000220.1, from coordinate 2,521 downwards.
TTAGACTGGGAAAAACAGAGAAAAGGTCTATAAAGGGAAAATCCGTAAGCAAGCCATTGAAGGAGCAGTATGTTTTTGAAGGAAATCATGCACCCATAGTGACAAAGGAAGATTTTGAGCTGGTTCAAAGCATATTAAGCAGAAGGAAAAAAAACGGCAGCAAGGGGGCAGCATCCATTGACAATATATTTTCCGGACTCCTGTTTTGCAGAGACTGCGGCTCCTATATGGTGGCATATAACAAGGAGGGGAAGGCAAGAAGCTATATTTGCGGCAGCTATCATAAGCATGGAAGTAAGAGCTGTCAAAGACATACTGTGACAGAAAGCCTTCTGGAAAGCAGTATAAAGGAATATTTAAGGCTAGCGGCACAGGCTTTGGAGAAGGAGCTTAGAAAGCTTCTCATAGAGCCGCCGGAAGCCTGTTTTGACGATAAAGGCGTACTGATTGAGCTGCTTAAGCAAGAGCAGCAAAAGCTCAAGGAAAAGTATAAGCTTCTCCTAATGCAGAAAATAGGCGAATTGGCTGAGGAGAAAGATCTTCAGTATAAAAGCATAAAAGAGCAGGGCTACAAAGAACTGGAAAGAGATTTGCATAACAGGCTGCTGTATCTGGATAGAAGAATTGTGGAATTGGAACAAAGCTTAGGTGTAAGTGAGTCAAAGAAGAAAATAGATGCTTTGCAGCTTTTGTACAGGGTTATAGATAAACCCCGTCTGAACAAAAAAGATATGGAAATAATTGTACAAAGAATTATAATAGATAGGGATGGAAATCCGGTGATATTCTTCAATAGTGATAATTCATCAATATGTGAGCATATCCGGGGGGATGTGAACTAGGTCCCAGACCGATAGATTTGCACCTTAACGGATTAAAGAAGCTTGGTGCACACATTACAGAGAGTCACGGCTATATTTATTGCGAATGCAGCAAGCTTGTCGGAGCGGATATTCACTTGGATTATCCCAGTGTTGGAGCCACAGAGAATATTATGCTGGCAGCAGTGGCTGCAAAGGGGATAACAACTATATACAATGCTGCAAAAGAGCCTGAAATAGTTGATTTGCAGGACTTCCTAAATAAGATGGGAGCAAAGGTCGGCGGTGCAGGCAGCAGCACAATTAAGGTTGAAGGAACCTCAAAGTTTGGAAATGTTGAGCATAAAATAATATCAGACAGAATAGTAGCAGGTACCTATATGGCTGCGGCAGCAATTGCAGGCGGGGATTTGGTCATAGATGACATAGACAGCCAGCATGTTCGCCCCATAATGGCAAAGCTGATAGAAAGCGGATGTATTGTAAAGGAATACGAGAACAAGCTGGAGGTCATAAATCCCAACAAGCGCTTGAAGGCTATCGAGGTAATAAAAACTCTGCCTTATCCCGGATTCCCGACAGATATGCAGGCGCAAATGATGGCGGTGGCTTCTGTTGCAAAGGGAACAAGTGTGTTTATAGAGACAGTTTTTGAGAGCCGTTACAAGCAAGCGGAAGAACTAATAAAAATGGGAGCAAATATAAGGATAGACAGCAGAACCGCTGTGGTAAAGGGTGTTAAGAAGCTTACCGGAGCAAGGGTTACAGCCAGAGACCTGAGGGGTGGAGCTGCGTTGGTGCTTGCGGGCCTTGCAGCTGAAGGAACTACAGTTATTGACAATATCAAGAATCATATTGACAGAGGATATGATAGGCTGGAAGTAAAGCTTAAAAAGATTGGAGCCGATATTCAAAGAGTGAATGTTTAGTGGTATAATATATTAGTTAACAAGTACTTAAGGATAAATGTTATTATAGTATTAAATTCCTCTTTCTGGTATATTCAGGGAGAGAGAATTTTTTGGAGCTATATTGTACAAGCATGAGGTGAAGGTATGAGAAAAACCTTTAAATACATATTATATCTATTACTGGCAGTCTTTTGTGCAGCATTTTTGCTGACATCAAAGCTTTTTAACATACATACTATAAATGTAACTGGTAATGTGAAGGTCAGCCAACAGGAGATAATAAGGCTGTCAGCTTTAAGCTACCAGCAAAACATATTTAGAATAAACACAAAGGAGACAATGAAAAGTATTTTTCAAAATCCCTATGTGAAGAAAATTAAGATTAGCCGATCTCTGCCAAATGTAATCAATATTGATATAATTGAGAGAGAACCCATGGTATTGGTGCCCTATTTGGGTTCCTACCTCTTCATGGATGAGGAGGGTATAGTTATTGAGATTCAGAGCTCAATAAAGGACATGAATCTTCCCATAATCAACGGGCTGAAGTTTAATACCTTTAAGCTGGGTGAGGAAATCAAGCTGGAGGATAAGCAGCAGCTTTCAAGTGTAGTGAAGCTGATAAATGAAATTATTAAAACCGGTATAAATCAGGAAATAACGGAAATAAATACAGCTGATATTCAAAATATAAAATTGATAACCAAAAGCGGTATTAAGATAAATCTTGGAGATGACAGCAGCCTTGAAGAAAAGCTTCCAATGGCAAAGGCTATAATGCAGGATTTA
>JAQZBM010000017.1 GCA_029238945.1 Clostridia bacterium | reverse complement strand
CGGCACACCTTCCAGCAGTACGTTTCCTCCTGCCAGTACAGACAGAAGCACTTGTCTTACTATGTCCTTCTGTCCTATTATAGCTTTACCCACTTCGTTTTCTATATTTTTTATAGTATCAACCAAGCCTTGTATCTGCTTTTCGTTTAGTTCCATCGTAAACCTCCTAATGTATGTTGAGTTGGATATTTATATAACGGGTCGGCATGGAAACCGACCCCTACTACTCTTCCAATGAAGTGAAGTAATCCTTCACCAAGTCCATCATGCCGGCAGGTATATCGGAAGCGTTCATGCTGTCCAGAGCTTCCTGTTTATACTCACCGATAACCTGATTGTACGGCACAGAATTGCCCTTTATTGTCTGCGATTTGTCTGTAGTCATCTGCTCTGTGCTGCCGCTGTTGGTTTTCTGACCTTGGAGATTTGACTGCTCGCCGTCTCCACCTAAGGTTTTGGAGGTGAATATCTTCTCATACTCTCCTATCTTCTTTGTAGAGCCGTCCTTCTTCTGGATTCCGGAGCTCGGTGCAATTGGAGTGGGATTTTCCTGCCCCATATCAGTGCCGCTTCCGGCACCGCCGCCTTGACCCTGGCCCTGACCGGCTCCCTGACCCTGTCCTTGTCCTGCTCCCTGGCCTTGTCCTTGGCCTTGGCCGCCACTAGTCAACTGACCATTATCTCCCTGCTGTCCGCCGGGTTGATTTCCTTGACCATTTTGACCTTGTTCACCATCTTGATTTCCATCCTGCTGTCCCTGCTGCATCTCGCCTAACTGCTTAGCAAGCTCCTCCAGGGCTTCCCTCATGCTTGCATCAGACATCAGATCTGATATACTGTCTGACAACTGGTTCAAAACGTCAGAAACATCTCCCAGCTCACCATTGGCAAGCTTTGAGGCTAGCTCACTCAGAGCCTTCGCCAGTTCAGGATTTTCCTTAAGTGCCTCAGCAAGCTCAGAAATCTGTTTGGATAGCTGTTTTTGCTCTTCCGCACTCATTTTCTTCAGCGCCTCGGCAGTCTGCTTTATGCTTTCCTTCAGCTGTTTCTCATCACCGTTTTTCAGCATATCCGCCAGTGCTTTTGTAGCCTGATTCTTTGCCAGGGTATCAGCAAGCTTCTGCAGATTTTCTTTGCTGTCGGGATATTTGCTGCTCAGGTACTCCAGCTTTTTCTCAGACTTTTGCAACGCCTTCTCTATATCCTTCTCGCTTTTTGCTGCTGTCAATTCTTTCTTCAGCTCCTGCAGCTTTGCCTCTGCATCCTTTTTCTGCTCCTCTGTCAGCTTAGGATTCTTATTTACCTTCTTAATCATTTCGCTGACCTTCTTTTGCTGTTTTGTTATTTCCTGATTCAGCTTGTTCAGCTCCCTAGCCTTTTCTGCCATGGGGTTTGGAATGAATGCCGATAATGTCAGGGTCGAAACAAGCAAAAAGCATAGAGCAAGATATTTCTTGTTTGGCTTCAAGGGAAAAGACTTCTTCACGTTGATGCCCTTCAAATGCCTTAAAGCATCCTCCTTCTCCAATACCGCAAAGGTTGATTGCTCACCTATAAGCTCAACCGCTGTAAGAGTCCTCTCCTGCAGTCCCAAGCCGTCAGCCTTAAGTGCCGCCTTTCGGTAGCTGGGCGTCTTGAAGGCTCCATATAATACTCCGGCAATAGCTGCTGCGAGTACTCCCCATGCAGCCTTGGAATATACCGCATATATGGGCACAAACCTTGCCAGCAAAGCTGTCAAAACTGATATCACCAATGCTGCTGCCACTGCCTTAATTGAATAATCCAATATTATATTGCTGTGTATCCTGTCTCGAATTTTCTTAAAAAGTTGAAGTAATTCTCTGTCCAGTGTGCTCATATTTATCACTTCCAATTTAGTTTGGTTTTGGTATTATTTCTGCTTTGCGCTTTCTCTTTAAGAAAGAGAAAATATTTCTTTTTATAGGGTTTATCTTTATAGATGCCAGGAACAGCATCACAACTGTTATCCCTAAGTCTACATAAATATTGATAAGCCATGGGTCAGTACCTTTATATCCATAGGGATTAGTAAAGTTTAGTCCTGGTATGAAATTCAGCCCGCCATATTGCCCTCCGAACTGATCCATCAGCAATGAGCTGAAGCCAGCCAAAGGATTCGCAAAAAACAGCGGGAAGTAGCCTTGGTAGTCGTAGTTATAGAACACTCTTATATAAACTGCCGCTATGAATAAGGTTCCAAAGCACATAAATATGCCTAATGCATATGTAAGTACAGTAGCTGCTATAGTCTTTTTCACATAGGTTGAGAAAAATATACCTACACTGCCTGCCATTATGGCAGTTATCATATAGAAGCCAAAAAGCTGTGCTATCTCCAGTACAGATATGCCTCCATATAGAAATACTATGGAGAACATAGGAATCGAAGCAACTATCAGCAATATTGCATGGCTCATTGATGCTAAAAGCTTTCCGACTATTATTGTTCTGGGTTTAAGCTTAGTACAAAGTATCAAATCCAGAGTCTGTCTCTCCCGCTCTCCTGCTATAGCTCCTGCAGTCAAAGCAGGCACTATGAATAGTATCAGTATAAACTGGATTACTGCGATGCCCGTATAAGCACCTATTGAAAACTGAGGATTTATAGTAGCTGAATACATATCATTGTTGTTCAAATAGGTAATAAACCAAGCAACCGCCGCCAGTATAAGAAGATATAGCCCAATTATGCCGGCTGCTTTCCAGCTTCTCATCTTTACTTTAATTTCCTTCATAAGCACAGGATTTATCATTGCTGTTCTTCCCCCTTTGTCACCTTCATAAATACATCCTCCAAATTGCCATCCATCTGTGCAAAGGTCACAACAGGTATAGACCTTCCTACCAATGCTGCCAATACGCGGCTCATTTCCTCATCTCCCGCGTCAAAACCGGCTTGGATGATGTTCTCTCCTACAGTTATCTTGTCAACAAAAGGGAACTCCTTCAATATCAGCACTGCATCATCCAGCTTATCGCTAACCTTTATTTTTACTACCTTCTTGCTGTATATCTGCTGCATTATCTCTGATACAGTTCCGCTTATAACGATTTTTCCGCTGTCAATTATTCCTATGCTGGTGCACATTTCAGCCAGCTCTGAAAGTATGTGAGAGCTTATCAGTATGGTTTTCCCCATATCCTTCAGGTTACGCAGTATCGCCTTCATTTCCACTCTGGCTCTTGGGTCCAGACCTGAGGCAGGCTCATCCAGTATCAGCAGCTTTGGGTTATGTATAAGGCTGCGTGCAAGGCAAAGTCTCTGCTTCATACCTCTAGATAGATTATCTACATAGGAATCTCTTTTGTGCCCTAAGTCTACCAACTCCAGCAAATCAGATATAATCTTTTTCCTGTCCTTATCCTTAATTTTATATATAGAGGCATAAAAGTCCAGGTATTCATCTACCTTCAGATCATCATACACCCCGAAGAAGTCAGGCATGTAGCCTATCTTTTCCTTTATTTGTCTGTTATGCTTGAAGGCATCCACGCCGTCCACGTATATTTCGCCGCCGTTTGGAGCCAGAAGCCCGCTGACTATTTTCATAGTAGTGGATTTACCGGCGCCGTTGGGTCCTACAAATCCGAATATTTCCCCTTCCGGTATCGCAAGATTCAATCCGTTCACGGCGTAGAACTTCCCGTATCTTTTGTATAAATTCTTAATTTCCAGCATTATTTCACACTTCCTTCCACTGCTATTTGAGGAAGCTGAAGATTACCGTCATAGAGCTCAAATTTCATTTTCAGCACATTATCCTTATCTACATATTTCGCAATTCTTTCCTTATCCATATAGAAGGCTGAATAACTGCCTTCCTCCCAGGCATTCTTCTCAACATTCCATATAAACTGCTTGGCTGAAGACTGTCCTCCCTGATGAATTGTATATTGAAGCTTTACATAGTCAGGTACAATATTCTTGTCAATCTGGAACTGAATCTCTACATTTCCTCTGCCATAGAAGGTTTTTCCATAGGCATCATAGTTGCCGTTATTCATACCGTTCATAACATTAGGCTGCAGATATCCCATAGGATAGCTGATTCTGTTTCCTGTTTTGAAGGAAATGGCTGTATCTGCTGCTACAAAGCTTTTCTCATATTTCTTTGTAGTTTTTCCGTTGACCAGAATGTCTTTTGATATAGGGGTATTGCTCCAGCCAAAAAGCTTAGCTCCCGTAACAGCGTTGCCTTGACTCATAAGATAATATTCCATGATCTGACGCTTCTGCATGCTTTGCCTGAATTCATCAATTTCCTGCTGAGTAAGCTTCTGACCGGGCTTTCTTCCTGCATAGGGGTCCTTGTATATTGCATTAATCATGTCATAAGAGTAGGAATAATATTTACCCTTCTTATCAGTCAGAGTTATTGTCTCATTATTCTTAATAGCACCAATTTCAATTACTTGGTTTGATGTTACAATATAGCATTCATACATATCAAAGCCTGAATTGTTTTTCACTGTGCCTGAATATGCACCCTTTGAATGGTTGATATTAACATCGAACTTACCTGGGATATTTTGATTGTTGTTCAGGACTAATGTCCTCATACTCCATATCGAGGTACGATAGTACTCAATGACTGTCTTCGGTGAAACCGTAACCTTTGTAACTACCTGCTTAGGCTTTTTGCTATCCTGCTGCGGCATGGGTCCATAATACCCATAGTTGTTCAGGGTAATTGGTTTAATCCTCATATCATCAGCAGCCTCTATCCTAATGTTTGACTTGTTTGGTGTAAATACTCCTGCGTAGCTCAATGGAACTGCATTGCCGTTGCTGCCGAAGTCAACGATGTTGATAGCATTTATAATAGGCTCGTTCAGTCTTGTTCCAAAGCCTGTAATATAAATTACGAGAGCAAATACTAAGGAAATGGCAGGTACAGTCACCCACATCCATTCTCTCTTATCCAGCTTCTTCAGTACAAAATAGCTTATCGGAGCTACTACTAATATATAAGCAGCGAGAACTATCAATAGATTTCTTGTGTTTGTCTTTGGCAGCTCAGGAATGTTCCTCAAGCTGTTATCTATGGCATACATGTTGTTCATCATGTACATGCCCTTATCAAAATAAGGATTGCTGTAGATGTTAGGCAAAAGTCTTTGCATCAGCTTCTCTGAAAAGCTGCTTCTTCCTACCCATCCTGCCAATGGCTCCAGTCCAAAATCAAAGGCTGCTACGGAAACACTGCCTGAGCCCCTTTTAATACTAACTATCAGAGGTGTTTCACCTTCTTGTACAATAGGTACAGCATCCTTTAAGGTCATATTGAGAACGCTTATTTGCATGTTCTCGCCGGAACTGCTGCCTTGAGCTATGCTATACAGCTCATCTGTTGTAATTGTAGAAACCTCTCCTATTTCTCCTGTTATGAAATCATCCTTGAACATTGCCAGGGTTTTGTTCTGAGACGGGCCTGTTCCTACTAAGAGCATTCCGCCGTCAACTACCCACGCCTTAAGGGCCTCGTATTTTTCCTTGCTAATCTTTGAGGTATCATAGTTGTTTATAACTATGGCATTAAAATTCTTAAGTATATCCATATTGTCGGAAAGCATATCCTCAGTAAGCTTTATAGTTTTTGTAGAAAACTGTGGACTGTTTCCTACAGGTATCTTGTTTATGTACTTCACACTTTCGTAGTCATCACTTAATATGCCTATTCCCAAGGTCTCAATATTGACGCCCGGGCTCACTCTGACAGCCTTTGTAAAAAGCTTGGTGTTACCCTCGGCTATGTTGACCTGGAGCTTAGAGCTGTAACGAGTTATAGGTACGTTCATAACAAACTTCTTAGTTGAATTTTGGGGCAGGTTGACCTGCATTGAATACAGCGTAATGTTATCAAGCTCGTCTGGAAGCTCAATCTGAATCTCACCATTTATATCCTTCATATTATTTTCTATCTCAAAATAAAAAGGAGCGTAGTATCCAAGCTTGTAATATCCGTCAAAGCCCACTTCCACAGACACATTAATTTTAGGGTCTTCAGCACGGCTTTCGGCGAAGGTCCAGTTAAAGGATTGCGTAATAAAGAGGAGCAATGCCGTAGCCAGTAAAAAGCTCTTAAAAGTACGTTTCAAAATCAATACCCCCAGTTATAATTTTTCTAGTATTTAGACGTTATAAAATGGAAAAATGTTTCATCCCTTACTAAGTCTTCTTATTTAATTGTAGCCTAGGGAGCTTCATACTCCAATAGATAAATTATTAAGAATTTATGACAATATAGTTTTATTTAAATTCTACCATAAATACATGCCTAAATTTTACATTTTATTTTGATTCTCAGTGGGATTAGCCTACGACGTTTGGTATAATTTGAAATATTTCCCGGGAAATATACTTTTTTTGTCTGTTGCTGACGAGTCCGAAATATTCCAGGAAGACCATAAGTATGTCTGTATAACATATATTTCGCATTACTATGACAAAACTATGAGACTTATTACAGCTTATATTTACAATATAATACTGGACAAAATATGGTACTTAATACATAATGTAATTTACATATAAAAATAATACTTGTAATAGGCTGGCTCTGTCGCTAGTCTTAAAGTCACCAGCCGCTGGATTTGAGTATAGCTCTGAAGTTGGATAAGAATAGAGAAATTTCAGGTAAGCCTGCGTTGTATAATGGCTGCCAAATAAATGGAGGATTGTAATGACCAAAGTAATATTGAAAAAAGGCGAAGAGAAAAGGATACAGATGGGGCATCCATGGATTTTTGACAATGAGGTCAAGGCCATAGAGGGTTCCTATGAGTCTGGGGATATTGTAGATGTCCATGACTTCAAGGGAGGCTTCCTGGGCAGAGGGTACATAAATCGAAAGTCAAAGATTCTTGTAAGATTACTTACAAGAAAGCAAGAGGAAATAGATAGGGAATTCTTTCGAAAGCGCATCTCAGATGCTTGGGAATATCGCAAGAAGCTTGTAGATGTAAGCAGCTGCAGGCTGATATTCGGAGAAGCAGACTTGCTTCCTGCTTTGATAATTGAGCTTTTGCAGGAAATTGTACAGCCCAAGGGGATATTCGAAAGAAACGATGTGCAGATAAGAGAAAAGGAAGGTCTCGAGCAGAAGAAAGGTTTTCTGCTGGGTGAGTTTGACCCAATCGTAGAAATAATGGAAAACGAAATCAGAATGCTGGTTGATATAGAGAACGGACAAAAAACCGGTCACTTCCTGGATCAAAGAGAAAACCATGCAGCTATAAAGCCTTTAGTAAAGGATGCAAGAGTTTTGGACACCTTTACACACACAGGGGGCTTCGCTCTTCATGCAGCGTACTATGGAGCCAAAGAGGTAACTGCAGTGGATATTTCTGAGCATGCCATTGACTATGTAATGAGAAATGCAGAGCTAAACGGCTTGCAGGATAAAATAAACGGAGTCGTAGCCAATGTATTTGACTATCTTAAGGAATGTCAGGTCAAAAACGAGAAGTATGATGTTGTTATACTGGACCCCCCTGCCTTCTGTAAGACAAAATCAGCCCTGGAAGGTGCTTACAGAGGCTATAAGGAAATCAATCTAAGAGGCATGAAGCTTGTTAAGCCGGGCGGCTTCTTAGTCACCTGCTCCTGCTCACATTACATGCTTCCAAGCTTATTTGAAGAAATGCTGCAGGATGCTGCCAGAGATGCGAAGAAAATCATCAGGCAAGTTGAGTTCAGGACTCAAGCCAAGGACCACCCTATACTTATAGGCTCCAGTGAGTCACTGTATCTGAAGTGTTATATACTTCAAGTGATGTAGAAAAACGAAGGACAAATCGTAGGGGCGGCTGCCCACAGCCGCCCTTTATATTTTCTACATATAATTATGGCGTTTGAAGTATATCAGACATATAACTACCACAGCTATGCTGAGTCCTATCACAAAGGGATAACCCATAACCCATCCCAGCTCGGGCATGAACTTGAAGTTCATCCCATACCAGCCTGCTATTAAGGTCAGCGGCAGGAATATTGTAGTTACTACAGTAAAAAACTTCATGGTTTTGTTGAGTTTTATGTCTACTTGTGCCTGATATGCATCTCTTACCTGAGTTACATAATCTCTAAGATTTATAACGTTGTTGTTCAATCTTTCCATCCTATTGACCAGTATGGCGAAAAATCTTACGGCACTCTCATCAATAAGTCCGTTTTCATTTTCCTCCAGGCCTTCGGCTATATCTATAAGAGGCTCATAGTAGCGTTTCAGATATAAAAGCTGTTTGCGAAGCTGCACAATATCCCTTGTGAAATCCTTCTCTATGCCCTCCATTACCTGCTCCTCCAGCTTTGCTATGTTGTATTCAATGTTTTTTAGATTTACATTATCCATTGAAGTTAGCTTATCCAAAAGCATATATATGATTTTCGAGGCATTTATGGTATAAGAAGCGTTTACCTTCGAGCTTTGTTCCAGCTCCTTTTTTATCTCCTCAACAATTGCATTCCTCTCTCTGGTCACGAAAACAAGATAATTCTCTGTCAGGTAAAAGTTAAGCTCTTTGGCTTCAAATCTGTGCTCTACCCACTCAATCATATTCAAAACCCCGAAGGTGAAGCCCTCGTATATTTCCAATCGAGGATGCTGCCTCTGGCTTTTGCATTCTTCTAAAGTAGATTCATGGAACCTGAAGAACTCATTGTGATTATGAACCTCATCCGGCGTTCCAATAATCCAATACTTTTCTCCCTTTTCTTTCTTAAGCTCTTTATATTCTATTCTTTTCATCAAATTATTGCTTATTTTATATATTTCCATCCTAATAACCTCATCGTAATTATGTAGTTTTTTGCTATATAAACTATTGTACCATGATTTTCCTAAATATTCAGTATAAAAAAACGCGGGCTCTTATCCTGAAGATTCATGATAAGGAGCCCACTGCTTGCAGCTTGTTTATATTTCATTTTCCAGCATATATACTCTCCAGTCATCCCGGGATTTCTTAAAATGCAGGTGCCAAAGCTGGGGAGATTTGCCGCCCTCTATGTACACCTCCATGCTGCATATTACAGTACGGTCAGCCTCCTCTATACACCATCTTTTCTTAGCCTTTATGAGCCTTTTATCAGTGGCCATATAACCCTCAACATGTATTCCGTTCTCTATATATCTAATAAAGCTGGAGCCATCCTTTGACCTGATGTATTTTGCAGAAGGGTCCAAAAGCTCCTTTATCTTCTTATCATCCTGCTTAAAAACAGCCGCTATAAAATCATAGGATTTGTCAGATACAGTGTCTTGAAGCTTTCTTCTGCCATAATCTTCACTTTCAGGCTTCTTCAGTCCTCTGGCCAGCTTAAGATAGTCCAAAGGAGTAACATAAGCAAGGTCAAGTCTTTTTATTTGGTTTATCATAGAGTTTGAAATTCTGTATATGCTTGTGAAGGCTAACACATTTATAAAGCAGATAGCCAGTAGTCCAATAATTATATAAAGCTTGGTTTTACTATTCATATTGCGGTACCCTCCGTAATTCCTTTTTATATTATCTGCATTAATACCTCATTTATTACAGAGATGCTTTTCGGCATAAAAAAAGCCTGAAGCATTTATTTACTTCAAGCTTGGTTTATATTTAATCAACTCAAACGCCTGCCACCTGGAAGCTGTTACCTAAGTTCTATATTATCTGTTTTATGTACAGCTTTTCATTTCTTTGGGACAAATCTATAAAGTGAGAGCCTGATCTGACTATAGGCTGCCATACTCTGTTAGGATTTATAAATACTATCTCTGCGATTTCTCCGTTGCTTAACTCTACAAAATCCCCCAGGTATGAATTAGCAATGTTTTTCAGAAACACTGACAAAACCAATGTATCCAGCTTGCCAAAGGTCTCCATCTCAAATTCCTTAATTACGTCAAAGGGGCACATGCTGTCTCTATAGGACCTTCTGGAGGTCATAGCATCGTATATATCAGCCACCGCAATAATTCTGGCATACAGCGGTATTTGATTTTCCTTCGCATTTGTGGGATACCCTGACCCGTCTATCCTTTCATGATGCATGAGCACAGAGTATTTTATGTCAGAAGAAATATCTGTTAAGTTCTCCACCATCATATAGCCGAGTATAGCATGCTTCTTAACCTCTTCATATTCCTCTGCTGTCAGCTTTCCGGGCTTCTCTAATATTTTATCCGATATCTTTGTTTTCCCAATATCATGCAGCAGGCCTGCAATAGCAACTTCATCCATCTGCTGAGGATTGAAGCTCAGCCATTTGGCAATTACCATGCCAATCAGAGATACGTTCAGGGAGTGGGAGTAGGTTAAATCGTTCATCGGTTTCACAAGGTTCATGTAATTGACTATGTCGTTCATGGACCTGAATTCATCAACAAGCTGTCTGCTGATACTCTTTACATAATTCATGTTTATTGTGGCTCCGCGTCCAATCTGCTTTATTACTTGAGTAATTTCCTCTACCTTTTGACTGTATTTCTTCCTGAAGGAAGCGATTTTTTGATTGTCATAGGCACTTGTAATATTGGGAAGCTGCCCTGCGCCGGTTTCATTTTCCTCTTCTACAATAACCTTTACTTTTTCTATCCTGTTTATAAGAAGTTTTGTAATGTGTGCTCTATCTAAAATAGTGTCTTTTGGCAATATTAAAGCTCCTGGTTCAGTAAAAACATCTTCATATATCTTCATATCCGGTTGTAGTTTTGTTGCAGGCATATTTATAATCTTCATTTTATCACCTACATTTCCTTATTATGTATATTATAGCATGTCCTTTTGTCTGAATAAACAAAAAAGTGACATAAATCAAAATATTTATGTCACTAGAAAAGATTGTAGTATACATTTCCCAGCTTCAAAAGCAGCTCTGCCAAGATCTCATTACGGTGTACCCTGCCGCAGAACTCAGGTCTTACGGGTTTTGCATTCTGCATTGCGTACAGAAAGCCTTCCAGTCTTTTTTCCTCCAGTATTCCATCTAAGCTGAACAGCGAGTAATCTGAAACCCCGCATTCCTTCAATATCCCTATATCCTTTGAGAACTCCTCCATATCATTGTAAAAGCGTTCATTTCCCAACTTTCCTACATTTGTTACCCCTACAGATACTGCAAGCTTATCCATAAGCTTCTCTCTCAGATGGCTGACCTGATGATATATCATATAATCCACGTTTACCTTTCTTAAAGACTTGAGCTCATCTCTTATCATAGTAGCATAATACATCAGATTATATTTGTCCCAGTCTATATCAAATACCGGGATTTCCAAAGCGTTCTGCATTATCTCGGAATTGAACTTCAAGTCATAATAGCAGTGTCTTATACAGGTAGTATAGCTTTCCAAGCCGTTCAAACGAATAAATTCACAGGTTCCCTTTAAAATCTCCTTTGCCTTGTTGTATCTGCTTTTGTTCAAGTTATGAGTGACTGTCTTGCAGAAAAGCAAGACAGGATCAAGCTTGCTTCTTGGATTTGAGAGCCTTTGTACATCCTTCAAGGGAGTTTCCATATCAATGCATATGCCTCTTATCTTTAGCTCCTCCTGTCGGATTTCTTCAACCAGCTTCCTTATATAAGCATCAAAATCATAGGCATTTTTCTCATTTATCCAGTATCCCATGTCGTCGCTTAGAGTAGCCCATATTGACACAGGGATATTATTTTCATTGTAGATTTTAAGCATATCAAAAAACTCGCTGCCAGTTTTTCCGTACTCCAGCTTATAGTTCAGTATTACATTATATTTTTTAAAGATTTCCAGTACGAAATCCTTACACACATCCTTAGGGGATGTAAATTCACACCATACTCTTGTAATCATTACACCCTCCACCTGTCTTCATATTCTATGTGACATATATTAACCGCTTCATCGCTGCAATTATAGAAATTTCAAATATTATTAGTTCTCCGCGAATATTTTTATTATCCATTATCATATTATGTAAATATCTTTAATCTGGTGTATTAATTATGCCCGGGGTTAAGAATATATATATCCTTCAAAATTTAGCAATACTGTAAAAGCAAAGCATGTGCTATGGCTTCTGATATAATTTTTTAGTATAATGTAAATAATGTATTAAAAGTTTGGGATGGTTTTATGGAAAAAACAGTAAGAATGACAAAGGAATATACAGAAACTTCTTTTGTTGAAAAGAAATCAAAATTTATATCATACATTTCTCCTGTATATACAGAACAGGAAGCGGTGAACTTTATAAATTCAATAAAGAAAAAGCATTATGATGCAACTCATAACTGCTCCGCTTTTATAATAGGGGATTCTGCAAATATCCAAAGGTCCAGCGATGACGGGGAGCCTTCCGGAACTGCCGGGGTGCCTATGCTTGAGGTGCTGCGAAAGGAAGGGCTGACCAATACTGTAGTAGTGGTTACGCGATATTTCGGCGGAATTTTGCTTGGAGCGGGAGGACTAATAAGGGCATATACCCAGGGAGTGGCTGACGCCGTAAGAGCTGCGGGAATTGTCAAACTTCAGCCCTATGAGGTATACAACGTCAACATAGACTACAGCTTCCTAAGCAAGCTTCAATATGAACTCGCCAGGAAGGACTATGTAGCTGCAGATACCCAGTATCTTGACACAGTTACTATGAAGCTGCTTGCAGAGCAGCAGCTGTCCGAAAGCCTGCAAGAGGACTTAGTCCAGTGGACCAACGGCAATGTATCTATAGTACATCTCGGAACAGAAGTGCTTAAGGTAGATGAGGCTACAGGCACAATAATATAGCCGGCATATTGCCGGCTATATTATTATTGTGAAGCTCTAGTCATAATAGTAGAAGTCATTGTCAAATCCATAGTCATAGTCATAACCATAATATGGATGGCGTCTTCTTCTGCGTCTTCTGCGTCTCAATAGCTCGCTGATTAATAAAAGCCCTAGAAGATCTCTGGTAAACCTTCTTCTCCCATACTGTCTTTCTTCACTCATTTCATCAGCCATATCAGGCATATCACTAATAAGGTCGCTATATGTCTCTTCTGTCATTCTATCTACCATTTCTCTCTCGGGACGAGCTTCATAAATCATATCGCCTTTTTGTTCCATTCTATCAACTGTTCTCATTACATAAGGCATCATATGATGGCATGCATCACTATACATACCCGCAAAGTATTCCTCGTCTCTGTCATCCTCTTCATAAGACATTGTCATAGGCTCCATCATAGGCATACACATCTGCATTGTAGGCATTTGCATCATCATCGGACACATGGGCATATTTCGCATTGTACTACCTCCCAAAATATCGAACTCACTTGTAAATATATGTAAGTTTGATTTAATTGGTGCCTGTATGCCTGTAAAAAAATCCCGAAGCCTTAGCTCCGGGACCTTTAGCTTAACTCCAGCATCAGATTGCCTTCCTGGTCATATATGCCCTCTTCGTCAACTTGTACGTATCCATCTGTAGCATCACACAAGAAATCCAGTATGCACTCAAGATACTCCCAGCCTTCCTCTGTGAAGTCTTCATCCAGCTCAAAGGCATATATCTGAACTATATTTTTCAATATCTCAACAGCCTTCTTCTGTCCCTTGCTGTAGGGCATTTCCTTTATTTCATCCAGAAACTCCTTTTGTTCATCCTTAAATAAAGAGTCTTCCTGATTGATTGTGTTCCTTTCAAGAACAATAGGTTTATTGTCCTCATTGTATTGGAAGACTATCTCCTTCCAATCTGCTTCATTGAATGCAGCTTCATCCTTTCCGGGAGAAGTAGCAAACTCGTAGCCTTCCTCCAAAAGCTCATCACACAGAGCCCTAAGGGATGGAAAATCCTCTGCTAAAGAAAATACTCTTACATAAAAGCTCATTTTAACTCTCCTTTGTTTACTCATCAAAGCTTACCCTTGCTATGCCGATTCATTGTGATTACAGGATTTTATGAAAAATCAGGTCATCAATATATTGACTCCTTTTATATTATATTACAACATTTGCTTAGTCTATTCAATGATGCAGCTTGCTGCAAAAAAAGAAGCGTTGGAAATTTCTCAACGCCTCTTTTATGATTTTCTATCGTAATAATACACGAAGTTTTGTGACTATTTTCTGTCTTTTTTTTGTGATTTCAGGTACTCTCCTATCCTTCTGAAAGCCTCTATAAGAGTATCCTCGGAAGCTGCAAAAACAATCCTGATATAACCCTCTCCCATGCTTCCGAAGGCAGAGCCCGGTACAACAATAACCTGCGCATTTTTTACCAAGTCCTCTGCAAACTCCTGCGATGACTTACCATAGGCCTTTATATTAATAAATGCATAGAAGCTTCCCGGAGTCTTTGTGTACTCCAAGCCTTCTATTTTGCTTACTTCATCGACTACTATATCCCTTTTTCTGGTGTACTCTCCAAGCATATACTTTATTGATTCAGAACCCTTCTCTATGGCCTCAACAGCAGCCAGCTGCAGGAACGGCTGTACACAAGAAGCAATTCCCTCCTGCAATACAGGCATCCTGCTGATAATTTTCTCGCTGCCTACAACGTATCCAATTCTCCAGCCTGTCATTGCATAGGTTTTTGATAAGCTGTTTATTATAAGCACATTTTCTCTGATGCTGTCAAATTCAGCAAGGCTGTGATGCTTGGAACCATCATAGATGATTTCCTCATATACCTCGTCTGATATCACAAACAAATCGTATTTTTCTACGACCTTTGCGATTTTTTCAAGCTCCTCCTTCGGTAAAACTGCACCTAAAGGGTTGCTTGGTGAATTCAGAATTATAGCCTTAGTTTTATCAGTGACAGCCTTTTCTATATCTGCCGCTTGAATATTAAAATTGTTTTCCTCATAAATAGGCACCCTTACAGGTACTGCTCCAAGAATAGTAAGCTGTCCCTCATAGTTGGGATAACCCGGATTTGGTACCAGCACTTCATCCCCTGGATTCACTATAGCGGTTAAAGCCAAAAATATAGCCTCCATGCCTCCGAAGGAAATCATTACATTGTCTTGTGTATAGTACTTACCTATTGATTTATTGTACTTCTGTGCTACGACCTTCCTTAGCTCAGGCAAGCCTGCATTGGATACATAATGCGTATTGTTGGCATCCAGCGCATCCTTAGCTGCCTTTTTGATAAACTCAGGAGTATCAAAGCTTGGTTCGCCAACTGTCAGGTTAATGACATCCTTATAGCTGCCGGCCAGCTCAAACATCTTTCTAATGCCTGAAGCAGGATAATTTCTTATTACATCAGATAACATTTTCATCTGTGCAAATCTCCTTTTCTACATTTTATAAGTGACCTGCGAAACCTTTTACATTGTTCAAAGTGCAGATCATCAAGCTGCTTATTTTTCTGCTCTTGCTTCTTCAATATTCTGTATAAATTGCCTTGCTGTTGCAGTAATTAGCTTGTAGTCTCCCGTCTTCGCTCCTGAAGTTAGAGAACCCCCTGCTCCTACAGCTACAGCCCCTGCTCTAATCCATTCCCCTACATTGCTGACATCTACCCCGCCTGTTGGCATCAGCTTCGCCTGGGGCATCGGCCCGTGCATAGCTTTTATCATTTTGGGTCCGAATACCTCACCGGGGAAAAGCTTAAGGATGTCTGCACCGGCTTCCATCGCCTCTACTGCCTCTTTTATAGTCATAACCCCCGGCATGCATGGTATTCCATAGCGGTTGCACAGCTTCATTACATCCGAAGAAAAATATGGACTTACAATATACTGCGCACCTGATAGAACAGCAATCCTAGCAGTCTCACTATCCATTACCGTACCTGCTCCCAGAAGGATTTCTCCTTCTCTGTAAGTATCAGCAAGCTTTTCTATAACCTTATGTGCTCCAGGTACTGTAAAGGTAAGCTCAATGGCGGCGCAGCCTCCCTCCAGACATGCATCGGTAATCCTCAATGCCTCATCGGCTGACTGCGCTCTTACAACAGCCACCAAGCCTTTTTTCTTTATATTTGATAATACTGTTTCCTTGTCCATCATATCCACATACTCCTATCACAGTCCTATTCAATATAACGTTCTTTTATATATTCATCAAGCTGCTCCTTTGATGGTAAATCCGCATTATCTCCCTTAGACTGAATAATTATTGATGCCACTGCATTTCCAAACACAATGGATTCCTTCAAATTCCTGCCTTGCAGCATACCGCTTAGAAACCCGGAAGCAAATCCGTCTCCGGCACCGACAGTGTCTACAACATTTTCAACCTTAAATCCTTTAACATATCCGCTGTCATCTTTTGACTTGAAATAAGCGCCTAACTTACCAAGCTTTATAACTACTACCTTTGACCCCCTTGATAAATAGAAATCCGCAATTTTTTCAGGGGACTCCATGCCTGTCAATATTCGTCCTTCCTCTATTCCCGGAAGCACTATATCACACTTGGATGCAATATCATTTAATCTGCTTTTCATATCAGCTTCTGATTTCCATAATACCTTACGTATATTAGGGTCAAAGGAAATAATCATGTTTGCTTCATGAGCCTTCATAATTGCCCTGTATACTGAATCAGTGCAGCTTTGGGAAAGTGCCGGAGATATTCCCGTGATGTGTAAAAGCTTCGCCTCACGGAAATTGACCCTTTCGATATTTTCTTCGCTTAGGTAAGAAGCAGCAGAATTCTTCCTATAATAGTGTGTAGCGGGATCACCTGCTAAAGGCTTTGATTTTAGATATAATCCGGTCAAATGCTCCTCGTCCAGATATATATTACTATAATCAATACCTGCAGCCTTAATCGACTCATAGATGTATTGCCCGAAGGGGTCGGTACCAAGGCGTGTTATGTATGTGCAGCTGTGCCCTAAACGAGTTAATCCGATAGCAACATTAAACTCAGCGCCTGCAATCCCTCTTGAAAACTGAGTAACATCCTTCAATTCTCCTGTCTCTTGTGCAATTAAAACAACCATAGGTTCTCCCAATGTTATAACCTCAGTCAATTTACAAACTCCTTTGCAATTATAAGCATTCAAAATGCTGATAAGTATTCTCCTTATGGCATTCTGAATGCTTACTATATTGTTAGTTATGCTCCTATAGAATCAATGTCTGAATTGAACTTATCAACATCCAGCATATTTTCTGATTTTGCCACTATTGCAGTACATACTGCATCACCCCAGATATTAATAGTTGTACCTGTAACATCCAGATAGAAGAATACTGCCGCAATCAAGCCGACTATTTCTACAGGAAGACCAAAGGCATTTACAAGAATAGCCGCTATAGCTAATCCTCCTCCCGGTACTCCTGCTGTTCCTATTGAGAAAGCAACCCCCATAAATACGAAAAGTAAAAGCTGCGCTGCGTTCGGAGGTGTGTTGACTGCATACATGCCAAGCATTATATATATTGGAATCTGTACCGCCATAGAGTCCATATTAAAGGTAACTCCAAGAGGTACTCCAAAGTCTGCAATCTGGTCGTCAACACCGGCATCCTTTACACATTGAAGTGTAAGAGGCATTGTGCCTGCACTGCTTGTAGTTGAGAAAGCGGTGATTAAAGCAGGGAACATTTTCTTGAAGAACTTAAACGGATTCAACTTAGTTAATGCCCAGAACATAATGAAGTAAACCAATACTATATGTACGATAAATCCTAAAGTTATAGCTGATAAGAAGCTGGCCATTTCACTAATCAGTGATCCCTTTAATGATGCAATGGAAGAAGCCATTAATGCGAAGATACCTATTGGGGCATAGTACATAACAGCTTTTATGATAGTTAAGAACAAGTCCTGTCCGGCATTTAATACAGTTTGCATAAAGTCCTTATGCTTCTCATTTTTCATAAATATTACTGCAATCCCAACAAAGATAGAAAGGAAAACTATTTGTATAGTATTGCCTGTTGCCAGTGCCTCGAAAGCATTGCCCGGAATCCATTGAATGAACATATCTGCGGTAATTTTAGTAACTTCAATTTTGCCATCAGGTATTGTCATACCTAAGCCCGGCTTAAATATCAATCCGAATATTACACCGATAAATGTTCCGATTACAGTAGTAAGTATGAACCATCCTACTGTCTTACCTGCCCATTTGCTTAGCTTCCTGACATCTCCTATATTTGCAAAGGAAGATGCGATTGAAAAGAAAACCAAGCCTGGAACAAGCATAAACAGTAATCTGGTGAATAATGTACCTAATGGTTTAATCACTGCAGCAGACTCTCCAAAAACAAGTCCTGCAATAACTCCTAATACCGATGACATAAGCAATAAAAAGGCGAAATTCTTAAATATACTCTTTTTCTTCATGAGTAAAGGACCTCCTTAAAATTTGTTTGATATTAGTTCCGGATTTTACTATCAGTTATTTTGTTCCGTTCAATATCTCCCCCTTACAAAAGTTTCACATTATGAAACTCCGTTTCGCAATGCATATAAAATAAAGATTATAAAATAAGGGCTATATGTAAGTGATGCCAAGATGTATGACACAGGTCTTGAAGAACAAGCCTCAAAGCCTATGTCTTGATTTACACTTACGCTATAGCAAAATGCCTATTATTTTATAATCAAATATTATAGCCCATACGCCGTGATATATTGTTGGCACAGCTGACAACGCTTTCTGCAACCGAAGGTATCCTTTCATAAGGAAGTGATTCAATGAAGGCTGTAGCACTGACTGCTGCAATAATCTGTCCAGTATAATCAAATATCGGAGCTGCTACACATCTTACACCGTCTTCATTTTCCTCATCGTCGATTGCGTATCCTCTTGACTTTATTTTCTCAAGCTCAGCAAAAAGTTCTTCCTCAGTTCTTAGGGTCTTTTTTGTTGCAGGAGCAAGTCCCCTCTTTTTCACTATTTCCTTTATATCCTCTGTTTCCATATATGACATCATCGAACGCCCAAGGCTGGTACTGTGTGCATTTACTCTCTTACCGATTTTGGAGTACATCCTGAAGTTATTTGAGGTATTAAGCTTATCTATGTAAATAACCTCCCCATCCTCCATAATCCCAAGGTGGACTGTCAACTGAGTCTTATCTCTCAATTCCTCCAAGTAAGGCAGCGCTTCTGTACGAAGCTGAAGATTATTTAAATACATTCTGCTTAAGTCTACAATCTTTACACCTAATCTATATGACTTATCAGCTTTTTGTTCAACATATCCCCATTCAGACAGGGTTTTCAATATCCTGTGAATGGTACTTTTATTCATGTAGGTTCTTTGAACGAGATCGGCAATGTGGAGCCCCCTTGGCTCACTAGCCAAAATCTCAAGTATCTCAAAGGTTCTGTCTACTGATTGAATAGTGCTCATAAAACACCTCTGATTTCATAATGTGAAATGTCGTTTCATTTATTGATTATAGACTTACTTCCTAACTATGTCAATAGTACCCAGCATGAAATTCTTATACTATATTTCACCTGCGGTAACCCATACAAAAAAGCGCCGGGTGTAACCCACGGCGCCTTTTCCATACTATTTCAACAGTGCTCCTTCAGAGTATGTGTTGCCTGCATTCCAAAGCAGGTATTCCTTTACTCCGTTATCCTCAAGAGCCTTAATTTGTGCTTCTACTTCATTGACTCCATATTTTATGTGACCCTTCACCCAAGGTGCAGTAAAATCTTGAATCCAAGGTCTAATTGTAGCAGGTGTCTGTATATTTTTGTTTCTGCTTATAGAATCCTTAGTACATTGATAAATTGTTTCATAAGGATAAGCATCAGGAATCGACAATCCATATGTTCCGTTGGCATAATGGCTTGGGTACATCATAGGAGACACATAGTCCACTACGTTGCTTACCGCTTCCCAGTATTGGCCCAAAGCCATATCATCTGCAACTGAGCCTACCAGTCCGTAAATGTCTGCGGATATATAAACTCCCAAAGGTGAAAGCTGCTTTCTGGCTTCCTTCAGGTAGTTTTGAATTGTCTCAGGCTTTGACTCCCCTGTCGTATTTCTATAATCAAGCATCTTATCCAGCTTGCCGCCGTTTGAAGCAGGAAATCTTACATAGTCAAACTGTATTTCATTGAAGCCTGCTGCTGCAGCTTCTTTTGCTACTTCCAGGTTGTACTGCCATAAATCCCTGTCATGTGCAGATACCCAGATAAGTCCGTCACTGTTTGTGAAAGGCTGGTTTGTATCTTTATATACTATTGCCTTATCAGGATGCTTCTTCGCGTAGGAAGGGTCCTTAAAGGATACTATTCTGGCAATTGCATAGATGTTGTTATCCTTCAGCTTCTGCATAAACGCCTTTATATCCTTAATCGGAGCTTTCTTGTTTGCATCAGGATTGAATTTGTCTGCCGCTTCAGTAGCAAAAAGCATATTACCGTTATCATCCTTCACATCGATTACAAAGGTGTTGATTTCCGTTCTTTTTGACATCTCGATAAGCTTGTCCAATCTGGCGCCGGATGCTGAATAAAGGGTCACATATACTCCCTTTACCTCTACCCTTGGGTTGTTCGGATACTCAAAGGTCTTTTCCTGTGGTGAAAGGTCTATACTCCTCAGACTTTCATCCAAAAGCTCCATTCTATCCTCGACAGTATACTCTGCTGCTATCCAGCCCTTTGCATCTGCGGAGGAATCATCAAAGCTGACATTGTACCACATTACTTGATTTTCATCAGTCTTTTCTTCCTTAATAGTAACTGCTGCGCCTTTTATGAGGCTGGTTACTATCTTCGCATCTTTAGCTGCTTCGGCTCTTACATTTAACTTGCTTGCACTGATATAGACCACATTTTCTTCCTTTTGAGCTTCTTTAGCCGGTTCTGTCTGCGGTTGTTCTTCTTGATTGCTTGGCGATGGATTCTGCGCTTCTTCTGCCGGAGCTTGTCCACTTTGATTTGATGGAGCTTCGGGGCTTATTACGAAAGCCGTTGTAACGTACTGGCAGCTTACTGCTGAAACAATTACAAGAATTATCGCAATAATTAGTAGGATCATTTTTTTGTTCTTCATACAGCACCTCTCAACTTTTTTGCTTTTGCTTGTCTACTTCTTCGGCATCTTTCCGTACAAAGTATTTCAACTAATATTATAGCATGGAATATGACTTACTATATATTACATTTGTTTCACAAAACGCATATTTTTCAAATAATTTTTATATATTTTACATGATAATAATCATTCAGATTTGTGATATATATCACTGCCTAATTCCGAGTAATTTAGTAGCATATATTTGTAAGATGAATTCGACAATATCGAAAAATACGTATATTCAAGGAGGACAAAAAATGTTTTGTAATCAATGTGAACAGACCCCATCCATGGGATGTACAAAAGTGGGCGTATGCGGCAAGAACGAAGATATCGCTGCACTTCAGGATACTATGATATTTGGCCTCAAGGGTGTTGCTGCTTATGCAACTCACGCGAGAGAGCTGGGCTATACCGATGAAGAGGTAGATGCCATCACTCACGAAGCTCTGTATATGACACTAACCAATTCAAACTTCAACCTGCAAGAGCATATCCAAATGACTATGCTGGTTGGTAAAGCTACCGTAAAGGTAATGGACCTTTTGGACAGAGCTCACACAGCAAGACTTGGCGTTCCAACTCCGGTAAAGGTATCCCAAAACAAGATTGAAGGGCATTGCATAGTAGTTACAGGTCACAATCTATTTGCTTTGGAAGAGCTTCTGAAGCAAACAGAGGGAAAAGGCATTAACATATATACACACTCAGAAATGCTTCCTGCACACGGCTATCCTGAGTTGAATAAATACAGCCACTTAAAAGGCAACGTAGGTAAGGCATGGTATGACCAAAGAAAGCTTTTTGAAGAATTCCCAGGTGCAATACTTGGTACAACAAACTGCTTGATGCCTATTAAGGGCAGCTACAGCGACAGATTCTTCACATATGGAACAGCCGGTTTGGAAGGCGCTAAGAAAATTGTGAAGAACGACTTCACACCGATTATTGAGAAGGCACTGTCATTACCGGCAGCAGATATGCAGTCAGATGAAACACTGATTACAGGCTTCCACCACAACACAGTGCTTGGAATAGCACCGGAAATAATAGATGCCGTTAAGGAAGGAAAGATTAAGAGATTCTTCGTCATAGCAGGCTGTGATGCTCCGACAAAGGGCAGAGATTACTACAGAGAGCTAGCACTTTCACTTCCACAGGACTGTGTGCTTTTGACTACCTCCTGCGGAAAGTTCAGATTCAATGACCACGACTATGGTACAGTACCTGGAACAAACATTCCAAGATACATCGACCTTGGTCAATGCAACAACTCCGGCTCAGCAGTTAAGATAGCAGCTGCTTTGGCAGAAGCCTTCGGCTGCGGAGTAAATGACCTGCCACTGACAATCGTACTTTCATGGTTCGAGCAAAAGGCTGTAGCAATACTTCTTGGATTGTTCAGCATCGGCGTAAAGAATATGTACGTTGGACCATCAGCTCCAAACTGGTTTACATCAAATGTTGTAGGAGTTCTTCAAGAAAACTTCAACCTGCAGCTAACCAGCGGTGATCCGCAAGCTGACCTGGCAAGAATGCTGGAAGGAAAATAAATATAGTAATATACCAATATAGCACAAAAGCAGAGCCTTAAGCTCTGCTTTCTGCTATGTGCATCAGTACAAGAATACACCCATTGCCACAAGCACAATAGAATAAATAAAAACTCCTGCATTCAACCTCATCATCTTAATTCTGTCATTAAGCATGGATGCTGCAAACGCTCTAAACGCACTGTAGTTGAAGAGCAGTGATGCTACCTTTATAATCGTAAGCGTAACTAAGGCGGCAATTATCCAGCTGAATTTAACCTGAAGCGTTATGACCTGATACCAAGTAAATGCAATTACGGCTAAGGAGATTACCCCTATAAGGTAAATCCATTTTGGTTTTTCCTCTGAATACGCCTTTTCCAATTCCCATTTGTTCCATTTTTCCTTAAAAAATATCATCAGTACTCTGCTAAAAATGCCCACAAAGGCCCATATAAAGCACAAGGCGTTAAAGTAGTTCAAACTATACATACTATACCTCCTATTATTTAACATCGCTTATATATCCCTCTTTTGATTATTTCCATATACTTCATAAGCTCTTTATTATGCAGCTGAACAACCTCCTCCAACTGCGAAATATCCTCCGGAAACCTCTTGGTAAGCTTGGCGGTAATTCCTTCAGCTGTCCATGCAACCAACTCATTTAGCATATTTATGTCTACATCATCTCTAAATAAAGATAAATCAACACCCTGATTCAATTTGGCGAAATACTCTCCCAATACAGACATATACCTGGTGTTTATTTCGTTTATAAGCTCTGTGTCGCTCTCGTTAAAGGCTGCAGCAATAAGCTTGTAGAGATTGGGATACTGGAGGAAGAAACAGAGCTTTGCCCTAGAGTTTTCCAGCATTCTCTCAAAATAGTCCTTGGACTCAAATTTCATCTCCTTTATCAGGCTGTCATACATAATCTCCAGAGAATAGAATATCAGATACTTATACAATTCTTTTTTTGTTTTGAAATAATGAAAAAGTATTCCCTTGGATATTCCCGCTTCCCTAGCAATGACATTGGTCGAGGCATTATCGTAGCGCCTTTCCGCAAACTCTGCAACAGCAGCATCTATAATCCTTTGTTTCTTCTCATCCGAGAGGCCTTCAAATTTATTATACAATCTGTGTGACTCCTATCTATCCAGTTATATTGTTCTCCATTGACCATGTGGTCAATTATATTGTATTCCATATTTTGCCTTTTTGCAATAGGTAAATATATTTTTTTACAAATAAGAACCCCACCCATCTAATAGCAGCTAAAGCTGCTGATGGGTCCCGGGAACCTTGTTACTCCGTAATAACAACCCCACCCATCTAATAGCAGCTAAAGCTGCTGATGGGTCCCGGGAACCTTGTTGTATTCACAATAAAAAGAAGCTGTCATTGTGATAGCTTCTCTCAATCAAAATTCAATTTATATACTTTTATATTGTATCAATTATAGCTATAAATCCTTACTACGTCAGGATGAAACGGGAGGTCGTTATTTTCAGCTCTTTAGTAAAATCTCACTCAGAGCCTTACCCTAATCTCGCGAACGAATTCTGTTACCTAACACCTGTCACCTTAGTCACTCATGCTTCTTCTTTATTACCTTTAACCGGAAGAATTCTTCACGTTCCCGTTCCTCCAGCACCTCGCTAATAGCTCTTACAATTTCCTTGAACTTAGGTATCTGGATGTTTTGCAGTGCATTGGCGCGTCTCTGGGTTCTCTTTACCTCCATAGCCAGCTTGTAGACAGAATCCTCAATCTCAGAAAGCTCATAGAGCAGCTCCTTTACCTCCTGAAATTTCTTGAAGGCTACGTCAAGGGATGTGTTTGAGTTATAGAAGCTGTAGTAATGCTCCAACTCTTCTCCATTGTGTTTGATTTCAGGTATTTCCACTCCCATTATACTTTTATCAAGAATGGTAAAATCAGTAACCTCCGGTATTGACTGCGCTATCTGCTCCACGTTTGATATACCCATGGTGATATTGGCAGCCTGCAGCGCCTCATAAGCCTCTCCGAAAATAACAGATACCTTATTCTGCACTTCTTCTGCCTTATCAATAAAGCTCATCATGGAGGTTATCAATACGTTCCTCTTTTTATCCAAGAGCTCAAAGCCGTTTACAGACAACTCTAGGGTAGCCTTGGCTGCTATAAGATTTGTTTTGGTATAAGCCATGTTTTCCTGCATATTATCTACCCCTTATAATAAGATTTATTGCTAGCTTCAACGATGCTCTGCCACGTTATAATATTTCTCTATAAGCTCCGGTGCAATTCTTGTCAGCTCGCCCTTCGGCAGTACGGCCAGTATCTCCCACATTAGGTCCAAGGTCTCTTCTATAGACCTGTTTGTCTCGAAGCCTTGATTTAAGAGCTTCTGCTCAAACAGTCTTCCAAACTCCAGATATCTTTTATCCACATCAGATATGTCCTCTTCACCGATAACCTGAGCAAGGGCTCTAACCTCCTGCACATGGGTGTAAGCAGAGAAAACCTGGTTTGCAACATCAGGGTGATCCTCTCTGGTATAGCCTTCACCGATGCCGTCCTTCATCAGTCTTGACAGCGATGGAAGTATGTTTACCGGAGGATATATGTTCTTCTGGAACAGTTCTCTGGATAATATTATCTGTCCCTCTGTAATAAATCCTGTCAGGTCAGGTACAGGGTGCGCTATGTCATCGTTCGGCATAGTCAATATAGGTATCTGGGTTATGCTTCCCTTTGAGTTCTTAATCATGCCCGCTCTCTCATAAAGGCTGGCAAGGTCTGAGTACAAGTACCCCGGGTAGCCCTTTCTCGAAGGCACCTCTTCCCTTGCTGCTGATATTTCTCTTAGCGCCTCAGCATAGCTGGTCATATTGGTCATGATGACAAGTATATGCATATCCTGCTCAAAAGCTAAATACTCTGCTGCAGTCAGCGCACATCTGGGAGTTGTAATCCTCTCTACTATGGGGTCATCTGCCAGATTCACATACATTACAACCCTGTTTGATACACCGGCAAGCTCAAACTGTCTCCTGAAGTACTCTGCTTCATCGTGTTTTATGCCCATTGCCGCAAAGACAATAGCGAAGCCTGCACCCTCATTGTCGGCTATTTGCGCCTGTTTGACTATCTGTGCAGCTACATCGTTGTGGGGCAGTCCGTCTCCTGAAAATATGGGCAGCTTTTGCCCTCTTATCAGAGTTGTGAGTCCGTCAATGGACGAAATACCTGTCCTTATATAGTCTCTCGGGTATCTTCTTGCTACAGGATTAATAGGTCTTCCTGTTATGTCAAAGGAGTTGTCCGCATAGAAGCCGGCACCGTCTATAGGTTCCCCTATACCGTTGAACATCCTTCCTAAGGCATCCTTAGACAGAGCTATCCTCATAGGTTTTCCTGAAAAAGCCACACTTGAATTATCTAGAGAAATCCCTGCAGTTCCTTCAAAAACCTGTATAACAACCCTGTCACGGTCTATTTGCACAACCTTACCTTTTTTGTGTTCCCTGCCCTCAACAATTATATCTACCATTTCATCATAGGAAGCGTCTTTTACTCCGCTTAAAACAATCAGCGGTCCATCTATTTTATCCAGCTTCAGATATTTAAGCTTCAATTTTGTCCCCGCCCTTCCTGTATCTGCTTTCGAGGGAACCATAGTAATTATCAATTTCTCTTGTTATATCTTCGAGCTTTTCCAGGTTTTCCTCAGACACTTTATATTTCATTGTAATTACACTATAAAACAAATCATCATTCTTAATCTTTGATATAGGCACACCCTGCTTAACGCATGTATATGCCCTTTGATAAAGGTGGTCTATAACCTTGAGCATCTTATATTGTTTATTTATTGATACATTGGCATCATCCTTATGGTATGCGTTCTGCTGCAAATAGCCGATCTTAATAACTCTTGCTATCTCCAGTATAAGCCTTTGATCATCAGGCAGTATGTCCTCACCTACCAGCTTCACTATCTCCAAAAGCTTTCTTTCCTCCTGAAGCAGGCTCAGCATCGCTCCCCTAAGCTCCATCATGTCCTCTGCTATGTTTTGCTCATACCACTCTCGTAAATCGCTTACATAACCGCTGTATGAGTTATGCCAATTTATAGCCGGGAAGTGTCTTGCATAGGCCAGGGACTTATCCAATGCCAGAAAGGTGCTCGATACACGCTTTGTGTTCTGTGTTACCGGTTCAGAGTAATCTCCTCCTGCCGGAGATACCGCTCCGATTATTGTTACAGAGCC
>JAQZBM010000219.1 GCA_029238945.1 Clostridia bacterium | reverse complement strand
TGGCAAAGTATGTATTAAAACTGATTTATGTCTAGCATGCTTAATTTGTGAGTTAGTGTACTCTGCGAAGGATTGCAGTAAAAGTGCGTAAGGCGAGCATGGAGGTGAGCCGCCCCGTACATGGACAGGATGTCTCCTCGAAGAGGACAACGGCGAAGCCGGCAGCATCTACGGGGGTAGGGCTTTTACTGCTATACAAGCAGAATAGTACACTTACGAAGAAATTTTGTATGCTCCATAAACAGTTTTAATGCTATACTTTGCTCTATCAAAGCACCACTCATCTACATATTTTCTTATAGGTCAGGCATGGAAACCTGCCCCTACAGAGCCGGTACTCAGGGCGGACACGCAGGTCCGCACCCTACCCTGCTACCTGTGTCACATCATCCTGTTTATTTCTTTCTTCAATCTCTTTATTATCCTTTTTTCAAGTCTTGATATGTACGACTGCGATATCCCCAGCATATCTGCAACTTCCTTCTGAGTCTTCTCCACTCCGTCATTTAAACCAAATCTGAGCTCCATAATTCTTTTTTCTCTCTCAGAAAGCTTTTTAAGTGCCAGAGTCAGCAGCTGCTTGTCTATCTCATCCTCCAAAAACCTATATATTATATCATTGTCTGTACCCAGTATATCCGACAGCAGCAGCTCATTTCCATCCCAATCTATGTTCAGAGGTTCATCAAAGGATATCTCAGTTTTCACCTTGTTGTTTCTTCTGAGATACATCAGAATCTCATTTTCTATACATCTTGACGCATAAGTCGCCAGTTTTATCTTCTTATCCGGATCAAAGGTATTTACTGCTTTTATCAGTCCTATAGTTCCTATGGAGACCAAATCCTCCACTCCAACGCCTGTATTTTCAAACTTTCGTGCTATATACACAACAAGTCTCAGGTTTCTCTCTATCAGTATAGCTCTTACTACATCCTCGTCATCCTTTAGTCTGGAAAGCAAATAGTTCTCTTCGTCATTTTCCAGTGGCGGAGGTAAAGCCTCACTTCCGCCTATGTAGTGCACATATGTATCCTTATATAAGTTTAAATGTTGAAGTAACTTAATTACTAATATTCTTTTGATTAAGCTTAGACGCTTTATTAGTTTGTGCATGTTTGCTCCTCCTTCTCCAGCTACGAGAGTTATCTTACATTCTGTTTAAAATATCCGGATGCATAAGCGCACTATATTCTCCGCCGTTTGAAAGCTTCTTATTATAAATCCCTACAATTATATTTTTGATATTTAACCTTTCATTGTTATCCATCATCTGTATTTCATCAGGTTTAAAACCAATCAGCATCCCGTTGTCAGTTCCTAAGGACTTAAAGGGTATCACCCTGAATCGGGTTACCAGTTCAGAATTTGCCATGATATGTGCAATAACCTCAAAATCATCCTGACTCCCCTCTTCAAATATTTTCTGTACTTCTTTAGGAAGCAGCTCCTTTATGGAGGAGTACTCGACTACCACTACCGGTGCTTTTGTTATGGGCTCGCTCAAGGAATTGCCCGTGTCTATTAAAGCTGTAACTGCGACAGTCTTTTCATCCAGCAGTATATTAATCTCCTTTATAATTTTCTCCCTTTTCACTCTGTACTGTATGATATCCCAACCGTACTTGATTGCAAAATAGGCTGCTATTGCCGAAAGCGCCAGCGTCTTTACCGGGAAGTCCTTGATAAAGAAGGCCCCATATCTTATATCCTTTAAACCGTTAATAAAATAGAAAAGCCCGAAGGCCGCTCCTCCAAAAACGAAGGAAGTTATGTAAAATACACCGGTCAGCTTTGCAAAATCCTTTATGTGATTTGGCAAATACGCTATTGTAATTATGAGTAGTGAGAAGATTACCTTCATCCAAGGAGTGTAGTAATACTTGAATTCGGGGAAATAGGATCCCAGGGCGTACACTGCACCCATTAAGGAAGCAATAGATAAAAGAAGCCAGGAGTGTCTATGCCTCAGAAGCCTTGCAGTACACCATAGTATGATAAAGTTCATAATAAAGTTTTCCAACAGGATTACATCGCCATAAACATAAGTTTCCATTACTAAACATCCCTTTTAAAGTTTTAGAGTCTCTTGTTCTCTTTGTAGTATTTTGCTTCCCGGCAAATACCCATAATTGTATCTGCCGCCTTCTGTAAAGGTCTTCTATATCGCAAGGATGCCTATGTAAAAGCAGCTTTGATTTATCTATATTGTAATTATATTAGAATTGATGCGAAATTCATGTCAAAATTAGAAGTCGAAATAAAAAATATCCCTATCAAAAAACGACAAAAAGCTTCCATTGAATAATCTTTATATCAAGGAAGCTTTTATGATACTCATCCTATGAGCATGAAAAAACCGGCTTACGCCGGTTTTTGTTTCTACTTAAGTTTGTTTCTCAAGAAGGTTGGGATATCTAAATCATCGTCTCTATATCCGCTTTTTGGTGCTTCTGGCTTCTTTTCACCCTCTTGTTCTTCTTGTTCTTTATCTCCAGGCAATATAAAGGGTTTATTCTCATCAAAGCCAGTAGCTATAACTGTTATTCTGATTTCATCCTTCATGCTTTCATCAATTACAGCACCAAATATTATGTTTGCGTCAGGATCAGCAGATTGGACTACAAGGTCTGCTGCTTCGTTAACTTCGAATATACCTAAGTCCATGCCGCCTGTGATATTCAGAAGCACGCTCTTTGCACCTTCAATTGAAGTCTCAAGCAATGGACTGTGAATAGCCTGCTTAACGGCTTCAGAGCTTCTCTTCTCGCCGCTTGCGCTTCCGATACCCATATGTGCAAGACCCTTGTTCAACATTATTGTCTTCACGTCTGCAAAGTCTAGGTTAACAAGTCCCGGTACGGCAATTAGGTCAGATATGCCTTGTACACCTTGTCTCAATACGTCATCAGCTATACGGAACGCATCCATTATAGAAGCCTTCCTGTCAACTATTTGAAGCAATCTGTCATTTGGAATTGAAACCAAGGTATCAACCTTATCCTTAAGATCTGCAAGTCCTCTTTCTGCTTGCATCTTTCTAACCTTACCTTCAAAACCAAAAGGCTTTGTAACAACTCCAACTGTAAGAATGCCAAGTTCTTTAGCTATCTGAGCTACTACCGGTGCAGCACCCGTACCTGTTCCGCCGCCCATGCCGGCTGTTACAAACACAAGGTCAGCTCCTTCAAGCATTTTCTTTATATCTTCATAGCTTTCTTCCGCTGCTTTTTTACCCATATCAGGGTTAGCTCCGGCGCCCAGTCCTTTTGTTAGTTTTTCTCCTATCTGAATCTTGTTTGGTGCCTGAGACAAATACAAGGCCTGCTTATCAGTATTAATGGAATAGAACTCTACTCCTCTTAAGCCTGCAGCAATCATTCTATTGACTGCGTTATTGCCTGCGCCACCAACACCTACTACTTTTATCGACGCGACAGGATTTACATCAATATCGAATTCTAGCACATTACAACCTCCCTAAATAACTGTTTATGTACACAAAATATTTACAGCATTAATAACATATTAGAATTCAACATAAATACTCAATTTCCTTTATTTTTGCGAAAATTTTTTCACATAAAATTGAAGCCTTTTATGATATAAGCAGAATTATCCGCTGTCTTATTAATTAAAAACAGCTGCAAATATCATCAAAGGCTGCCTTGGTTTATTGGTTTTTGTGAGAACTAAATATATGTCTTCTTATAATTGCAAAGTTCTGGAACAATCTTACTCCAAAAGCAAAGATTGCAGCATAGTATATTGGCACTCCCAGTTGGTCTCCAATATATGTTAGTATTGCCGCCAGTATGGCATTTCCGAAGAAGCCTGACATAAAAATTTGGATGTCGAAGGTCTTCTCTATGCTGGATCTTATACCACCGAATACCGAGTCCAAAGCTGCCAGTATAGCAACTGACATATAGGATGAATACTGAACAGGTATTGATATAGGAAGTATAAACCCGAGTAAAACACCAATAAGCAAGCCTATAATAGGAATTAGCAATTTATTCACCGTCCTCTATTTTCTTCTGATAATTAAGCTTATATCCGCCATCATAAGGATATATTGTCATCTTCTCTACCTTTTGTATATCAAATCTTATTTCGTAATACTCCATAAGAGTAATATATGCTTCCGGCGAAGTAGCAACCGTTTCTAAGGTTATCGGATCTCCGATAGCCTTTATGACAAAGGGCACTGCATGCCTTTTGCCATCAATATTTATTGTAGGGCCTCCACATCTGATATTAGAAGTGGCCGTTACTCTTTCATCATTAATTGATATAGCTTCGGCTCCGGCAGCCCTTAGCTCATTTACTATTTCCAGTATATCTGCGTCATGTATTAAATACATATCCTCGTTCTCATATTCCCCGACTTCTGCGACGCTGTCATTCATAGTAATAATTATTCCGGGACCTTCTACTTTTTCATAGTCAGCATAAATCCTGGCAGTTTCAAGTTCTTTCTTCATATTTTCATCCAAGCCGTCACCTTTTCCCATACTCTTTTCATATTCTTCCAGCTTAAGCTTAGATTCGTTTATCGAACTGGCAAGGTTTTTCATTTCTTTATTAATGCTCTCTATTTCACTTCTCATTTCCATTATCTTAGGTATAGTTACTATTCCTTGATAAGGGTCTTCAACAGACTTTAATTGTACAGCTAAAAAATATCCAATAATGATAGTAGTAAACATGAAGTAATACGCAGGTAATCGTTTATTCATACTATTGAGACTCACCCTCTTTAACTATCTTAGCATATCTCTTTTCTATTACACCGTTATATTTAGGTATTTTAATTTTCTCTTCCTT
>JAQZBM010000218.1 GCA_029238945.1 Clostridia bacterium | reverse complement strand
TTGTTGGCGCCATCCACCAGCTTGTTATAGGACCTGAGCTGACCTAAAACTACAAGCTTATTTCCAATCTCTAAATCTACACCAGTCATCAAACGTTCAGATACCGTAATCGGCAATATATCTGACATATCACTTAATCTAGGCACTTCCAGGTATACATTATAGAAACCCTCACCATACATCTCATGACTGAACTCCGGCTTTGACTTAACCGTTCCAATAATAGTAACAGAATTGTTTTCACTGATATTGTCGGTCATGTAGACCCCACTCCCTTCCTGATCATGTGTTTTTTAGAGTTTTAATCTACACTATACATATTCATACAAGCACCACATTATGAGTCTTTTAGCTAAATTTTATTATTAATGAATAAATTTTGTTGTTCCCATTGCTTTGCCCAGCTGTTCTTTTGCCGAGCTCATGCAGTCATCTCCTGCCAGCACAACTAATGTACCGGCTTTTGCGGCAGCTGCTGTATATTGAGCTGCCTCACTCAAGCTTTCTATATACTTTATCTTAATATGGTCCTTCAGCTCCTTCTTTATCACTCTTATGTCATGCAGGGATAGAGGTTCTATCTCACTGTCAGCATCAACACAGCCTGTGAAAACAACCTCTGAAATGCCTAATAAATCATACCATTGATTGTAAACCTTTATATATCCTTTAAGCTCCTCCCAGCTTACCGCCTTATTGATGGACTGAATCACAAACAGCCTGCTGAAGCTTAACATCTGAATTCCTTCAAAGGCTTTGTCCAAATCACCGGGGCTGCTGCAATAGTTATCCAATATGCTTATACCATTTATAGCCGAAATCTCAAATCTTCTCTCCGGGGAGCTGTATTTCTCAAGCGTCTGCTTTATGCGCTCCATATCGACGTCATAGTAAAGTGCACAGGTTATAGCTGCCAAAGCATTGTGAATACATCTGCTTCCAAGCATATTCACAGTCACAGGCATCTCAAAGGGCTCCAATACGTTGCCGTTGCTGCTGGTCATGCTTCTCTGCAGGCAGTAGTTGAAGCTGGTCCGTTCATTTATATCAATGCTTGTGGCTGTAACAGCAGCCTTCTTATTTAAACCATAGGTTATGACTATATTATTTTTGCTTCCCTCCAAGGCTTTTAGCACCAAATCATCATCGATATTTACGATTATGGGTCTTCCATCCTGTATTTGGGATAAAAAGCTTCTTATGCTTCCCAACACATAGTTCCTGTCAGCTATATCAAAGCTGTCTACTCCGGTAATGAGGGCGCAGTCAAAGCTGAAGCTGTTTATGAATTTAAAATACTTCATCTTGTAGTCGACAATCATTGGAGTCAAATGGCTGCCGCTGCTTGCAAACTTATTCAGATATTCATACATATCTTCTATGGTCAAGCTGTTTACAGACTTCACCAGCTCTTCGAAGTCAGCACCCTTGCCTAAATCTTCGCTGTCCTTGTCCCTCAGAAGCTTATACAGCAAATCTAGGGCAATAGCTTTGTCGTTGCTTCCGCTGACTGCAATAAGCCTTACCCTGTTTTGAGGACTGTCGAAGTACTTATTCAAAAGTATCAGCATAGTCTCATAAACGTTATTGACCTTAATTACTGGAAGCTCCGGGTCTGAAATATTTTGAGCGGTAAATATTATGGCAGCTCCATTGTCATATGCATTATAGATTTCCTTCCTGTTTTTATTCTCACTTAAGTCTACAAAGGCCATACCGGGAAGTACCTTTCTGCTGTCTGCGGTTACACCAAATCTCTCAAAATTATCCAATAACAAACTATCAGCTCCCTATATAGAAGAATTGGTCTAAAATATATAATTAGCTGATAATTATTTTTTATGTATCGTAAAGCTTTATCCTTTGTATCAGACACTCATTCCTTATCTTTCTTCAGCTTCAAAAAATCCTGAAATATCTCCGCAGGCTTGCGTGAGCTTCCGAACATCTCCTCCAGCTCATCCTCAATTTCATCAAACGCGCTCCAAATAGAGCCGGTAGAAGTAAAGAAGTCATCCAGCCACAAAAACCTTCTTATTGTTTTCTTCACTTCCTTATCCATAATGACACCTCCCATTACATAATATTAAAGCCAATTGTCAATTGTCCCACCTATGCTATTAATTTACAACACAAAAAGAGATGATTTTCATCATCTCAATCGTTGATTTAATTTAAATAGCAAGCCCTGTTACCTGATGCCTATCACCTTTCTGATTGCTCCAAGGGCATTTGTCTTCCGGTATGGTCTATAAAGTAGTTTTCCTTATAAATCAGCTCGGAAATCGGCACTATCTGATAGCCCTGTTCCTGCAGCTTATCAAGTATGATGGGCAGCGCCTCGCTTGTATAGGTCGCGTTATTGTGGAACAGAACGATAGAACCGTTTGAAACCTTCTTCATAACTCTGTCCACGATAGCCTGAGTTCCATAGTCCTTATAATCCAGCGAATCAACATCCCACTGAATCACTTGATAGCCAAGCTCCTGAGCTGTCTCAATCAACCTGTTGTTGTAGTCTCCAAAAGGCGGCCTCAGAAGTGTTGTAGGCTTGCCTGTTATGTCTTCAATTTTCTTTGAGGTTGAATTCAGCTCCTCTATTATCTGCTTCTCTGACAGCGTTGACATCTTCGGGTGGGTAGCTGAGTGATTTCCTATCTCATGCCCCGCATCATTTATCTTTTTTACCATGACAGGGTATTTATCTACCCAAATTCCTACAAGGAAAAATGTTGTTTTAACATTGTGCTCTTTCAGAATGTCCAAAAGCTTATCAGTATAGTCAGAGCCCCAGGCTGCGTCAAAGGAGATGGCTACCTTCTTCTCAGGTGTTTCAACGCAATATATCGGAATCTTTCTGCTGTTATTCATGAAAACGCCTAGTACGCCGCTTTCAGTCCCTGCCGTATATGCAACAGATACTGCTATGAGTAATACTATCATTAGCAATCTGTTTATCGTCTTGCGATTCACTATAAATATTTTCACGCTGCACCTCCCAAAATTATGTATATTATAATTTATTCAGATAGAAAAATTATAGACTTTACTTGCATAATTATGGTTGTAATAATAATTCTAATTTGCAATAATTATATTTGAAGATAAACCAAACTTTAGTGAAAGGATGATTGTTTTGGAAAAAGTAGTTGAAAGATTTTTAAAGTATGTTAAATATGACACCCAATCAAGTATGGATACCAAGACCACTCCAAGTACTCCCGGACAAATGGTTTTGGCGGAGGCCATTAAGAAGGAGCTTGAAGAAATCGGACTGCATGATGTATCTCTGGACAGCAACGGCTATATAATGGCCACTCTCCCCTCAAATACTGATGCAGCAGTGCCAACTCTTGGCTTTATAGCACATATGGATACTGCCCTTGACGCATCAGGTAAGGATATAAATCCTCAAATAGTTAAGAGCTACCAAGGTGGAGACATTGTGCTGAAAAACGGTTTGGTATTGTCGCCGAAGGAATACCCATCCCTAAATAATTATAAGGGGCAGGATATTATAACTACAGACGGTACTACGCTATTGGGCGCAGACAACAAGGCAGGCATAGCAGAAATTATCACAACAGCAGAATATCTGATAAATAACCCTGAGATAAAGCATGGAACCATAAGAATAGCCTTTACTCCTGATGAAGAAATCGGCGAAGGCGCAGACCACTTCGACGTGAAGAAGTTCAATGCAGATTTCGCTTACACCATAGACGGCGGAGAAATAGGCGAAATTGAAATGGAGAACTTCAATGCCGCTCATGCCAAGATTAACATTTACGGCAAAAGCATACATACAGGAAGCGCTAAGGGCAAGCTTATAAATTCCATTACGGTTGCCTCTGAGCTTATGAACATGCTTCCTGCAGGTCAAAAGCCTGAGTATACTGAAGAGTATGAGGGCTTCTTCCATGTAAATGATATAAGAGGAAAAATTGAGCATACATATCTGTATATGATAATAAGAGACCATGATAAGCCTAAGTTCTTAGAAAAGAAGAAGCTTGTTGAGGATATGGTGAAGTTCCTGAATGCAAAGTACGGTGAAGGTACTGTAGTAATGGAGCTTGAGGATCAGTACTTCAATATGAGAGAGCATATCGAGCCTGTCATGTACATAGTAGACATGGCTAAGCAGGCTATGGAATCAGTGGGTGTAACGCCAAAGCAAAGAGCCATAAGAGGCGGCACTGACGGAGCAAGACTGACTTATATGGGTCTTCCTACACCAAACCTGTTCACCGGAGGCCATAACTTCCACGGCAAGCTGGAGTATATACCAATTCCATCAATGCTTAAGGCAGTTGAAGTTATACTGAAGATTGTCGAACTGAACAATAACAATAAGAAATAATTAAGAGAAGCTGCAGCCATTTATAATGCTTGCAGCTTCTCTATATTTTTATTATCACTGATTACCTTTTGCGGGATTATATATGGGCATCCGTTCAGCTTATCTTCTGTAATATTCCCTCTAATTCGGAATACTTCTCTAAGAAACTCTTCTGTTAATAGCTTATGGCTTTCACCAGAGCAATAAACCCGTCCGTTCTTTAAAGCATATATTCTATGGGAATATCTTATTGCTTGGTTAAGATCATGCAGCACCATTACAATCGTTAAGCCTAAAGTCTCATTTAGCTCCCGTATAAGCTCCAGAGTCTCAAGCTGATATGATATATCAAGATAAGTTGTGGGCTCATCCAGCAAAAGAATTGACGGCTTCTGCGCCAATGCCATGGCAATCCATGTCCTCTGCCGCTCTCCCCCTGATAAGGTTTCTACATTTCTGTGCCGCAGTTCCGTTAAAGCCGTCTTTTCTATAGCCCA
>JAQZBM010000016.1 GCA_029238945.1 Clostridia bacterium | reverse complement strand
GGAATATTAAGTATGTCTTCCTGACGAAGGAAGGATCTTTTCTTTTATGCTGCGCAAGATACTTCACTTCGTTCAGTATGACAGCTGTAAAGAATATAGGCTGGCTTGTAGGGGCAGGTTTCCATGCCTGCCCGTTTAATAATTCTTATTCACCTATTTACTTACCCCACAAATTTGCCGATAATTATATAAATCACACTAATGCTTCTACATTTTAAAAAGTTAATACTTTGTGCGATTTATCAACAGAAGAGTACATTTCGTGCTATTTTAAATATGCATAATGTATAGCACGAAA
The DNA here is from genome assembly GCA_029238945.1 of Clostridia bacterium. Classification (GTDB taxonomy): domain Bacteria; phylum Bacillota; class Clostridia; order Lutisporales; family Lutisporaceae; genus GWB2-37-7. Next base: position 19,662 of record JAQZBM010000016.1, on the reverse strand, counting down.
TATATTATATAAATTCAAAGGAGATACAAAATGGCAGTTAGAATAAAATACGATGAAAAAGAGATACAACGATTACATAATATGACGGAGTTTGAGAGACAGTGCTACAGTGAGGGCTACAAGCTGGTAGCAGGCATTGACGAGGTGGGAAGAGGACCTTTGGCAGGGCCGGTGGTGGCTGCTGCCGTCATACTGGGAGAAGGGGTAGTGATACCCGGTGTAAACGACTCAAAGAAGCTTTCTGAAGCTAAGAGGGAGTACCTTTACGAAGAGATAAAGTCAAAGGCGTTGGCAGTAGGGGTCGGCATGGCAGAGGTAGAGCTTATAGATGAGATAAATATACTGAATGCGACTTACATAGCTATGAAAAGGGCGATTGATGCCATGAAGGTAGAGCCAGATTTTATACTGCTGGATGCAGTAACCTTAAAGGATGTGAACATACCTCAAAAGGGAATTATAAAGGGCGACAGCCTCAGTCTATCCATAGCGGCTGCCTCCATTATAGCTAAGGTGGAAAGAGACAGGCTGATAAGCTCTTACGACAGCCAATACCCCGGCTATAATTTCTCGAAGCATAAGGGCTACGGTACCAAGGAGCATATGGATTCCATCAGAAAGCTGGGTCTGCTGCCTATACATAGAAAAACCTTTACAAAGAATATATAGATAAAAGAAGTGGTTGTATGAGAATTACTGCACAAAACCTTATAAATATAAAGCCGCAGCTTGCAGATTTTCTTTCCTCATTAGAGGTAGGGGACACTGTAAAAGGCAGGATTATGGAGATTCTTGGAGAAAGCATCTCTATTAAGACTGCCTCGGGACAGATATTTATGGCGGCTTTGATGACTGATGCCGAACTGAAGCAGGGTCAGAGCATAGAGCTTGTGATAAATGATATCAATGAAGAGGGTATCTTTGCAGAGCTTAAGCAAGGGGCGCAAAAGACAGCTAAGGTTACAGAGGACGCAAAGCTTCAACAAGTGCTGAAGCAGCTGGATATCAAGCCTGAGGAAGGAAATATGCAATCAGCCAAGCTGCTGCTGAAATACAATATGCCTATAACTAAGGAGAATATAGTAAAGCTTGCCGCCACACAAAAAAGCATTGAGACCATGGCTCAGGGGGATGCGGTGAAGGCATTGTCACTGATGCAGTCAGAGCAGGAGCTTACTAATACGGAGTTTACCAAGCTGGCTAAACAGACGGTTCTGCTGGAGGAACAGGGGAAGCTGGCATTTAAGCTGTTGGTACAGGATTCATCAGAAGCACCTGCAGCAGTAAATAAAAACGCAGAACTAACCAAGACTGAAGCTGAAGTCTCAAAAAGCATAAGACAGGAACCGAGGGCAGAAGTAAAACCACAGAGCGAACCTGTCACAAAGCAGGTGGACATGCAGCCAGTCTTAAAAGAAGGGATAAAGCAGCATGAAGCAGAAGCAACTGTAAAACAGATACTAATGCAGCTGACAGGACTATTGGATTCAGACAGTGTGCAGAGTCAAGAAAATATACCGAAGCTCCAAAAGCTTATCGATACCATAGTAAAGCTTTTTGAGACAGCATCGGCAGTGAAGCCTGAGCATTCTGCCTACCTTATTTCCAAGGACATTGAGGTTACGCCCTCTACAGTGAAGTCACTGATACAAAACCCGAAGAGCGAGGACAAGCTGGGAGCTCAGCTGGAAAGGCTTGATAAGCTTGCAGAGGTACTGGAACAGAAGGGCGTGGATGTCAAAGAGGTAAAAGAGGAGCTTAAGAAGTCGTTTTTAAAGCCCGAGGCTTTGCAGGACAAGGAGCAGGTGCAGGAAAGCATGAAGGATGCCGTCAAGGCTGCAGGCAAGCTGGAAGCTTTGATAAAGGAGCATGGGCTGGAGGATAGGCTTGACAAATCGGTGCTTCCGGATTTAAAAGGCAATATTGATTTTCTGAAGAATATAAACACCAATATGAGCTATATACAAATACCCCTGCTCATAAACCAGAGCAAGACTACAGCTGATTTATATGTGTTTAGCGGCAGGAAGAGAAGCAAGAATATAAATCCTGAAAATGCATCAATACTTATAGCTTTGGATTTAAAGGCTTTGGGACATATCGAGAGCTTAATCAGCGTAAATAAGAAGTCCGTCAAGGTAACCATTAAGGTTGAAAGAGACGAGCTTAAGAAGCTTATAAAGGATAGCAGTGAGAACTTGAAGCAGTCCTTGCAGGCCAGGGGATATACCATGTATGCCATACAGGTTATAGATATGACTGAGAGGTTTAATCTCCCGGAGCTGGAGGAACTGAATGCAATAGCACCGGGAAATATGCATTTGGACATAAAGGTGTAGATTATGAAGAAAGAGATGAAGAAAGCTGCTGCTCTCTCATACTCTGAAGGCGATAATGCGCCCAGAGTTACGGCTGTCGGTAAGGGAGAAGTAGCAGAAAGGATAATAAGGACAGCCAAGGAGAACGACGTACCTTTGTTTGAAAACTCAGACCTTGTCAGCACATTGCTGGAGCTGGAGCTGGGGCAGGAAATCCCCCAAGAGCTTTACAATGTAGTGGCGGAGGTATTGATTTTTATATCAGATATAGAAAATAAGCTGAAGAGGTAAGGCTATGAATAACAATAAGCTTTTGGGAGCCTTTGGTGAGGATATGGCATGCAGCTATCTGCAAGGCATGGGCTACAAGATAATTGAGAGAAATTTCAGCTGCAGGGTTGGAGAAGTGGATATTATCGGTATTGACGGAGATACTATCGCCTTTATCGAGGTTAAGAGCAGGACGGGAGTAAGCTATGGCAATCCTTCTGAGGCTGTTAGCCGCACCAAGCAGGGAAGAATTGTTAAGACAGCTTTGTTTTTCATGACCAAGCACCGCTTATTTGACTATATGTGCAGATTTGATGTAATAGAGGTATTAACGGACGGAACTAAGGAAAATATTAATATAAATCTAATAAAGAACGCTTTTGAATACAGCGGAAAATACGGATACTGAAGAGGTGCAGTAGATGCTTTTGAAGAATTCTTTACATATATCCCACGATATGGTGAGCAAGGTGGTGCAGCCGGGAGACGCGGTAGTGGACGCCACCATGGGAAACGGCAACGATACCTTGTTTTTAGCCAAGCTGGTAGGAGCTGAAGGCAAGGTTTACGGCTTCGATGTCCAGCAGCTGGCCCTTGATAATACACGGAAAAGGCTGGAGGATGCCGGAGTCTCTGATAGGGCAGAGCTTATCCTGGACGGACATCAGAATATTGACAAATATGTGCCGGCAGGCATAAAAGCGGTAATGTTCAATCTTGGCTATCTTCCAAAGGGCGACCACAATATAGGCACCAGGGCGGAAACCACAATTGCAGCTATAGAAAAAAGCATGCAGCTTCTAAGCAAGGAAGGCATTGTAATGATTGTCGTATACTATGGAGGGGACAGCGGCTTTGAGGAGAAGAATGCAGTTATGGAGTATTTTAAGACTATAGACTGCAAGAAATACTCTGTATTGGTTCAAGATTTCGTCAATCAAATCAACTGTCCGCCCATAGCTGTATGTATAGAAAAAATGGAGGATTAGGGGGTAAGAATTGTGGCAGTGAGGGAGATATTTAAGCTGGGCAACAGGAAGCTTTATGAGATATCTGAAGAAGTGAAAGAGGCGGAGTTGGACTATATAAAGCAGGTAGTTGAAGACCTTCACGATACTATGATGGATTTCAGGAAGACCTATGGTGTAGGAAGAGCTATTGCCGCACCTCAGATAGGAGTCAAGAAGAGACTGCTGTATATGAATATAGATAAGCCTGTAGTCTTTATAAATCCAGAGCTTTTAGACAAGAGTGAGGAAATGATGGAGCTTTGGGACGACTGCATGTGCTTCCCGAACCTTTTGGTATGGGTGAAAAGGCATAAAAGTCTTACAATAAGGTACAGAGATTTGGATTGGCAGCAGCAGGAGATGAGGCTTACCGGTGATTTGGCGGAGCTTCTGCAGCATGAATACGACCACTTGGACGGCATACTGGCAGTAATGAGAGCCATTGACGGCAAATCCTTTTCTTTTAGGAGTGAAATATTATAAACAGTATGCTATAATGGAAAAGTGCGATAACTTTTATGACAAAGGGGAGTAGCTATGCATTTATATATTATTGAGGGATTGGACAAGACCGGCAAAACAACCTATACTAAGAATAAATTTGTCGGCTACAGCAAGGTAAGACTGCCGGGAGGCTATGATTACACTCAGGAGCTAAGAAGAAATTTCTTGGATGGAAAGATTCCCGAAGCTGAAATGATACATATGATTTATGGGGAGCACATGGCTGCTCTGAACTATTTATACAAAAACAATACTGAAAGCTATGTATTGGACAGAAGCTTCATATCCTTTCTGGTATATCAGAAGGAGCCTCTCAAGAAGTATGGCTACTACGATATATACAAAAAGCTTCTTGAGGAAATGTTCATGAAGCTGAAGGATAAATATGAGATAAAGATACTGTACTTCTCAAAGCGTCTTGTGCAGCGCAAGGATGACTGGCTGGAGTATATGGATGTCGATGTGCTCAAGAAGAGCTTCGATGAGCTGCTGACACAGGAACTCTTTGCAGGCATGGTTGAGCATGTGGATGTAGAATATAAAAGATAACATAAGGTTTACTCAAAGCATTGACAAGCATATATTAAAGTGTTATTTTAGATATAACTTAATATTGAATATCTTCAGGGCGGGGTGAAATTCCCCACCGGCGGTAAAGCCCGCGAGCCGTAAGGTTGATTCGGTGAGACTCCGAGGCCGACAGTAAAGTCTGGATGGAAGAAGATAGGTGCGCATAAGTGCATCCTGTTAATGCTATTTGTATTTATACATATATTAGCAGATTACGCCTTGAATTTTTATTCAAGGCGTTTTATTTTTTCTAAGGACACAGATAATACATAGGAGGTGTTTAGTATGGATATTCAATATATGAAAAGAGCATTGGAATTAGCCGAAAAAGGTGCCGGCTATACAAGCCCCAATCCCTTGGTGGGCGCCGTTATTGTAAAGGATGGCAGGATTATAGGCGAGGGATATCATGAAGTATACGGAAGTCATCACGCGGAGGTCAATGCATTTAAAAATGCCACGGAGAATGTGGAGGGTGCAACCATGTATGTAACTCTCGAACCCTGCTCCCACTATGGGAAAACTCCTCCCTGTGCAAACAAAATTGTAGAAAAGAAGCTTAAGAAGGTGGTAATAGGTCTTGAGGACCCAAATCCGCTGGTAGCAGGAAAAGGCATAGAAATATTGAGGAGCAGCGGCATTGAAGTAGTGACAGGAGTGTTTGAGGCTGAGGGCAGGAAGCTGAATGAGATATTTCTGAAATATATAACCACAAGCTTGCCCTTTGTAATATTAAAAACTGCAATGACGTTGGACGGCAAAATAGCCGCCTACACCGGCGACTCAAAGTGGATAACAAATGAGGCTTCAAGAGAATTTGTTCATCAACTGAGACACAGGGTCTCAGGCATTATGGCAGGGATAGGCACCATAATTGCAGACGATCCTATGCTGAATACCAGGCTTAAGGAGGACAAAGGCAAGGATGCACACAGAATAATTGTAGACAGCAGTGCTCGAACTCCTTTGACAGCAAGAATACTAAATATGGAATCTGATGCAAATACTATAATCGCAGTTTCAGAACAGGCTGATAAGGAGAAGCTAAGGCTTCTGAGGGATAAGGGAGCTGATATCATAGTGACACCCCAAAAAGACGGAAAACTGGATTTGCAATACCTCATGAAGGAGCTGGGTAAAAGAAAAATAGACAGTATTCTTCTTGAGGGAGGCGGCACCTTAAATTACAGTGCTTTGGAAGAGGGGATAGTAGACAAGGTACATGCCTTTATCGCTCCCAAAATCGTGGGAGGCAAGGAAGCCAAAACTCCTGTGGAAGGAATGGGGAAAGCATATATAAGAGACGCTATAGATGTTGAGGATATAGAGGTTTCGCGTTTTGGCAGTGATGTGATGATAACAGGATATATAAGAAAGGAGAGATAGGGAAGTGTTTACCGGATTGGTAGAGGAAATTGGGACAGTACAATCTATAACCAAATCTACAAAATCAGCAAGGATTACCATAAAGGCAAGAAAGGTTTTGGAGGGCAGCAAGATAGGAGACAGCATCGCAACCAATGGGGTCTGTCTTACTGCTACTGAAATAAGTACAGGCAGCTTTACCATCGATGTGATGGCAGAGACTATGAGAAGAAGCAATCTCAAGAGCTTGCATCCCGGTGATGAGGTAAATCTGGAAAGAGCCTTGCAGCTAAGCGACAGACTGGGTGGGCATATAGTCAGCGGTCATATAGACGGGGTAGGCGTGATTTCCTCCTATGAAAAGGAGGACAACGCAGTATGGATAACAATTGAAGCTGCACCGGAGCTGCTGCGATATATTGTGCAGAAGGGCTCTATCGCCATTGACGGAGTCAGTCTTACAGCAGCCTACGTTGACGACAGGGTGTTCAAGGTATCAATAATACCTCATACCAAGGATATGACTACCCTGCTTAAAAAAAAGCCGGGTCACGAGGTAAATCTGGAATGCGATATAGTAGGCAAATATATTGAAAAGCTTATGGGAGCTAAGGAACAGGCGCCCAAGCACCAGGGAATCAGCTTTGATTTTTTGAGCGCAAATGGGTTTGCATAGGAGAATAGGAGGGTAAGGAATGTATAAATTTAATACTATAAAAGAAGCGATTGAAGACATTAAGGCAGGAAAAATGATTGTTGTGGTGGATGATGAAAGCAGGGAAAATGAAGGCGATCTGCTTATGGCGGCTGAGAAGGCAACTCCTGAAGCAATCAACTTTATGGCAAAGTACGGACGTGGTTTGATATGCATGCCTGTAAACAGAGAGAGACTGGAGCAGCTGAACATACACCAGATGGTAGGTAAAAATACAGACAACCACGAAACGGCCTTTACCGTTTCAATTGATGCGGTAGAAACAACTACGGGTATATCAGCTTACGAGAGAGCAGCAACAATAGTAAAGCTGCTGGACCCTGAGGCTGCTCCTGCTGATTTCAGAAGACCGGGACACGTATTCCCACTGGAGGCAAGGACAGGCGGAGTACTGAAAAGGGCAGGACACACAGAAGCGGCAATTGATATGGCAGTACTTGCAGGATTGAAGCCGGCAGGTGTAATCTGCGAAATTATGAATGAAGACGGTACCATGGCAAGAGTGCCTGAATTGATGGAATTTGTTAAGGCACACAACCTGAAAATTATAACTATAGCTGATTTGATTGCATATAGAAGACAAACTGAGATGCTGGTGGACAGAGTAACAGAAGCAAAGATGCCTACCAAGTACGGAGATTTCAAGATAGTAGGCTATATCAATAAGCTGAACAACGAGCACCATGTTGCTTTGGTAAAGGGAGATGTAGACAACGGCGAGCCTGTACTGGTCAGAGTACACTCCGAATGTCTGACAGGAGATGCCTTTGGCTCCTTAAGATGTGACTGCGGAGAGCAGTTTGCAGCTGCCATGAGGAAGATAAATGAGGAGGGCAGAGGGATACTGCTTTATATGCGTCAAGAGGGCAGAGGCATCGGGCTTATCAATAAGCTGAAGGCTTATGCGCTTCAAGACCAGGGGATGGATACAGTTGAGGCAAACCTTGCACTGGGATTCCCCGCAGATGCGAGGGATTACGGCATAGGTGCGCAGATACTGGCAGACCTGGGTGCCAAAAAGGTGAAGCTGATGACCAATAACCCCAAAAAGCTTGCAGGACTCACAGGCTATGGAATAGAGATTGTTGATAGGGTGCCTATTCAAATGAATCACAATGAAAGAAACGAGTATTACCTGAAAACTAAGAAGAAGAAATTAGGACATATGTTGAATTTTAAGGAGGAACAATAAAATGAGAACTTATGAAGGAAAATTAGTTGCAGAAGGCTTGAAGTTTGGAATAGTAGTGGGCCGTTTCAATGAGTTTATCGGTGGTAAGCTTTTAGATGGTGCCCTTGATGCTTTAAACAGACATGGAGTGTCACAGGACAGCATTGATATTGCATGGGTGCCGGGAGCCTTTGAGATACCTCTTATAGCAAAGAAAATGGCAGGCTCAAAGAAGTATGACGGAGTTATATGCCTTGGAGCAGTAATAAGAGGAGCAACACCGCATTTCGAATACGTATCCAGCGAAGTAGCAAAAGGAATTGCTCATGTTACCCTTGACACAGAGGTGCCGGTAGCATTTGGAGTGCTGACTACTGACACTATCGAGCAAGCAATTGAAAGAGCAGGTACAAAGGCAGGAAACAAGGGTTTTGAAGCTGCAGTAACAGTGGTTGAAATGGCAAATCTTATAAATGAGCTAAAGAAGTAACACAATGCGTAATATAGTTTGACATAATTCTACCCTAATGCTATAATCTACAAGTAAAACTGAATAGTTGGTATCAGGTGTCCGATTAGGATGAAAAGGGAAAGCGGTGAAAATCCGCTGCAGCCCACCGTTACTGTGAAGCAGATGAAACCTGTATGCAAGCATAGTCTTGCAGTCACTGAATTTAATTCGGGAAGGCACAGGGAGTAAAGTGAAGCTAAGCCAGGAGACCTGCCTGATATTTCGCAAATTCTTTCGGAGGGGGAGATTGATGCCTATAGAAGTACAATTGTATATTTTTGAACTTTTATAACATTTATATATAGAGAACCTCGGAGAAGGTTCTCTATTTTTTTATGTCGTTAGTAAGTAAAATTCGATAGTACAGAGGAATGATAAATGAAAACAATTCTGATAACAGCGCCAGGAAGCGGAAGCGGCAAGACAACCGTAACCCTTGGCATTATAAGGGCGCTTATGAATTCAGGCTTGGACGTATGCTCCTATAAGACAGGCCCTGACTATATAGACAGGGCTTTCCTGGAAAAAGCAAGCAGAAAGTGTGCCGGTAATCTTGATATGCATCTTCAAGGAAAGAAAGGTATGTACTGGTCTCTTGCAATGGCAAGCTCTGAATACTGTGTTATAGAAGGTGCCATGGGGTATTTTGACGGAATCGGCAATACCTATGAAAACAGCAGCTATGATATTGCCAGAACGCTTGGCATAGATTCAGTACTGATTTACAGCCCAAGGGGTGAAATGTTTTCTGCCATACCTAAAATAAAAGGCATGGCGGAATTTGGGGCATCCGGCATTAAAGGAGTTATTTTTAATAATATAACTGAAAAGCATTACAACATGTTAAAGGCAGCCATAGAGCAGCATACAAGCTTGAAGGTCTTAGGCTACATACCGAAGCTTGAGAAGGCGGAGTTTAAAAGCAGACATCTAGGGCTGGTTCAGAGCATTGAAATAGAGGATATTGAAGAGAAGATAGACAGAGTGGCTGAGGAAGTCCTTAAAAATGTAGATATCCATGAGCTGACCAAGCTAATGAAGGACATAGAGCTGCCTGAAGTCCCTAAGGTAAGAAAGCGAAACATAAGGACAGCCATCGCATGGGATAGTGCATTTTCCTTCTACTATGCAGAGAACATCAGGTTGTTGGAAATGGCGTGCCAGGTTGTGTATTTTTCGCCTCTGAAGGATAAGGCAATTCCGGAATGCGACCTGTTATATCTGGGCGGGGGTTACCCAGAGGTATTCAAGGAGGCTTTGACCGGCAATCAAAGTATGCGGAGCTCTATAAAAGAATACTCGGAAAAGGGTGGCTATATATACGCTGAGTGTGGCGGCTTCATGTACCTGAACAGCCTGATTGACTCAAGTCCTATGGTAGGAATATTTAATGGAGAAAGCAGGATGAGCAAAGGGCTTCAGCGTTTCGGATATATTGATATGGAGCTTTTGGAGGATTGCATGCTTGGGAGTAAAGGCGACCGCATAACTGCCCATGAGTTTCATAAATCAACAACCGGCATAACAGACAAGCCGGTATTTTCGATATCAAAAACAATGGGGGACGCAAAGTGGCAATGCGGCTACATATATAAAAATGCCTATGGCGGTTATCCCCACGTAAACTTTTTAGGCAATATCAAGATGTTTGACAATATTTTAGATAGTATCGAAGGGAGCAAAAAGCAATGAAGGGTATATTAGTAATCGGACACGGGAGCAGGTCAAAGGAAGCGAAGGAAGCATTTTTTCAGATTGCAGAGCAGTTAAGGCAAAGCCTGCAGGGTGAGGTAGAAGGCTGCTTTATGGAGATATCGGAGCCTCATATACCTGAAGCTGTAGAGAAGTTGTACAGCAAGGGTGTAAGAGAAATAACCGCACTGCCCTATTTTCTATTCAACGGCATCCACATAAAGGAGGATATACCGGAGATTTTGCAGTCTGTGAAAGGAAAGTATACAGACTTAAAGATTTCCATGGCGAAGCCTATAGGATATCACGAGGCTATCGTTGATATATTGAAGGAAAGATTGACTGGAGAAATATTATGTATATAAAAAATCCAATGGCTATTGAGACGAAGAGTATGGAAATCATCAGCAAAGACATGAAGCCCCACAGTTTTAACGAACAGCAGCTGAATGTAGTAAGAAGGACAATTCACACTACAGGTGATTTTGACTATGAGAACATTGTAAGCATCAGTGAGGGTGCCATAGAAGCCGGCATAAAGGCAGTCAGTTCAGGCTGCAGGATAGTTACAGACACAATGATGGCATTTTCGGGGATAAACAAGAGAAGCCTGGAAGCGGCAGGCTGCAGGATTGATTGCTTCATAGGCTCTGAGGAAATATTCAGGCTTGCAAAGGAAAGGCAAATCACAAGATCTATGGCAGCTATGGATTTTGCAGCTTCTGAAGGAGTAGATATATTCGTTATCGGCAATGCCCCTACAGCACTTTTCAGAATAGGAGAGCTGATACAGGAGAATAAGGTGGCACCCAAGCTGATCATAGGAGTGCCGGTGGGCTTTGTAGGAGCTGCAGAGTCAAAGGAATATATCAGGAGCTTTGAAGTACCTTCTATATCAACTATAGGAACCAAAGGAGGCAGTAACGTTGCAGCTGCTATAATGAATGCAATTATTTATATGGCGGTGGGAAGAGATGCATGACCAATATGTGATTAAGGACGGAAGAAGGCTAAGATGCGGCTACACAACTGGGAGCTGTGCAACGGCTGCGGCTAAAGCAGCGGCTTATATGCTTTTGACAGGAAAGCCGGTAGAATCCATAGAAATTGACACACCCGCGGGCATTAGACTTCAGCTGGCGGTAGAAAAGCCTGTTATTGCAGAGGAATATGCCAGCTGCTGCGTTGTCAAGGATGCCGGCGATGATCCGGATGTTACGGATAAAATGGAGATCTTTGCACGAGTTACCCGGCGGGAGGATGGAGTAGTCAATATCACGGGTGGTGAGGGCATAGGCACAATTACTCGTAAAGGCTTTTGGGGAGATGCAGGTCAAGCTGCCATAAATCCGGTACCCAGACAGATGATAGCAAAGGAAGTAACTACAGTATCCGATTGCGGTTTTGATGTAACAATTTATGCTCCTGCCGGCATAGAAATTGCAAAGAGAACCTTCAATCAGTACATTGGAATTGAGGGGGGCATCTCGATTATTGGAACCTCCGGAATTGTTGAGCCAATGTCCGAGGAAGCCCTGAAGAAGACAATCTACCTTGAGATAGATGCAGCCTTGGAGGATGGCGCGGAGGAGCTGGTGCTATTCCCCGGCAATTATGGTGAAAATGTTGTAAACAGTCTGGATATAAGGGGTGCCAAGATAAAGGTCTCCAACTTTATAGGCGATGCCTTGATGTATATCAATGAAAAGGATGTAAAAGCAATTACGCTGGTAGGCCATATAGGAAAGCTTTGCAAGCTCTCCATAGGTGCTTTTAATACCCACAGCAGAAGCTGCGATGTGCGTATAGAAGCTTTTGTATATTATCTGGCTTTGAGGGAAGCCCCTAAAGAACTGATTGAAAAGGTGAATGGCTGCCTGACCTCTGAGGAAGCAGTGAAGAACATCCTGGAATGGGGTTGCAATGAGATATTTGAGGATATGGTCAGAGGCTGCGTTGATAGAATCAGAAGGTATATAAAGAACTATGAAACAGATATAAGAGTGATAATGTACTCTATGGATTATGGAGTTTTAGGAGGAACACATGATTAGACTTGTTGGAATGGGTCCGGGAAGCATGAACTGTGTAACCATGGAAGCAATAGAAGCTATAAAAAGCTCAGATAAGGTGATTGCCTTCGGAAGAATATCCAAAACAGCAAAGCAAATAAAGAAAGAAGTACTGACTATAGACAGAGTAGACCTAATCGTCGAGCTGCTGGATGGGGATAGTGAAATTGCTATACTTGCTTCAGGTGATCCCTGTTTTTACGGTATATTGGATTATCTACAAAGAAGAGGAATCGCTATAGACCGGGTAATACCGGGAATTTCCTCCCTTCAATATATGATGGCAAAGCTGAAAAGAAGCTGGCATGAAGCGGCATTGGTCAGCTTTCACGGAAGAGATTGCAGCATGCAAGACATAAAGCTTTCTAAGACTGCAGTGGTGCTTACGGACAGTAAATATACTCCTAATTATATATCTCACTATCTTTATGATAATGGATTGAGCGGCAAGCTTATTGTGGGGTTTAATTTATCCTATGAGGATGAATGGATAATAGAAAAGGAAATAGGTGCAGATATAGAAGATATCAGCAGCTTGGCATTGGTGGTGATAGAAAATGAAATGGGTTAGAGATGAGGAGTTCATACGAGGCAGTCTACCTATGACAAAGTTTGATGCCAGGGTGCTGATTATGGCTATGATGGAGATAGCTCAGGGTGATATGTTCCTGGATGTAGGAGCAGGCACAGGCTCACTTTCTATACAAGCAGCTTTGCTTGGTGCAGAGGTATATGCTATCGAGAAGGAGCCGGAGGGAACAGTCCTTATAGGAAAAAATGCAGATAAGTTCGGTGTAAGAGTAGGACTTATTCAGGGTACTGCCCCACAGGACATTGATAAGGCACCTCTTATCAACAAGTGCTTTATCGGAGGAAGCTCAGGAAAGCTTGAGCAGATTATAGCGGCCTTGGATAACAAGCTGGACAAAGGCGGAATTCTGGCAGCAAGCTTCATCATACCTGACAACCTGGTAGTTATGAAAGACAAGCTTAAGCAGCTGGATTATTCAGATATAGAGGTCAGGCTGATACAGTCCTCTGTCATGGATGCAATAGGACTTTTGAAGGCAAACAATCCAATATTTATAATCAAGGGGAAAAAGCAATGAAAAAGATTTACGGGATAGGTATAGGACCTGGTGATGCAGAGCTTCTTACTCTTAAGGCTTATAGACTAATAGAAGCCAGCAGCTGTGTTTTCATACCCGAGAACAAAGGAGACAGCCTTGCAGGAAGGATAACAAATGAGTATATAAAGGACAAAAGGGTTATAGAACTAAGCTTCCCTATGGGAGCAGACAATCAGGAGCGGTATATACAAGGGGCGGCTTTAATAAATGATACCCTGAAGGAGGGCGAGTCAGGGGTGTTTTTGACTCTTGGAGATCCCATGACTTACAGCACCTATGCATATTTAATGAGAGCACTTGTTGATTTGAAAATAGATACTGAGACAGTACCTGGAATCACATCTTATAATGCAGCAGCGGCTTTGCTTGGATTACCGGTTGCCTTGCGGGATGAAAGCTTCTACCTGGCAGACGGTGATGTTTCTGAAGACATACTTAAGAAGATTGATACAGTCTGCATCTTGAAGGTGAGCAAGAACAAGCAGGATATTATAAGCAAGCTGGAGCGGAATGGCTTTCATTATTACTATGTGAAACGATGTACCCAAGAGAGTCAAAGTGTAATTACAGATAAGGAAGGAATACTAGCGGACAAAGATTATATGTCCCTGATATTCGCAAGGAGGTCATAAAATGGTTTATTTTTTAGGTGCAGGTCCGGGAGATGTGGATTTAATAACGGTAAAAGGCAGAGGGCTGCTTGAAGCAGCTGATGTAGTGGTATACGCAGGCTCACTGGTGTGGGATGAGCATTTGAAATTCTGCAAGGAAGGCTGTGAATTCCATAATAGTGCATCCATGACTCTGGAAGAAGTTATTCAAGTGATGGAAAAATCTCAGATGCAGCGTAAAAGTATCGTCAGACTGCATACGGGAGACCCGAGCATATATGGAGCCATAAGAGAACAGATGGACTGCCTGCTGGAAAAAGGCATAGCCTACGAGGTAATACCGGGCGTCAGCTCCTTTACTGCCAGCTGTGCAGCCATAAAAAGAGAGTTCACTCTGCCAGATGTCAGCCAGACTGTGATAATTACAAGGCTGGAGGGTAAGACACCGGTTCCTAAGGATGAGGATCTGGAGCTATTGGCGGCACACAAATGCTCTATGGCCATATTCCTATCAGTTCAAGACATTGAGAGGGTGGTGGAGAAGCTTCAGAAAGGCTATCAGCGAAAGGATGTGCCTGTAGCTGTGGTATATAAAGCAACTTGGCCTGAGCAGAAGATTATTTACGGAACACTGGAGAACATTGCAGACAGAGTAAAGGATGAAAACATCAGCAGCTTCTCACAGATTCTGGTAGGTGATTTCATAGAAGGAGCCTATGAGCGGTCCTTGCTGTATCATCCGGAATTTACTCATGGCTTTAGAGAGGCAAGTAAATGAAGCTGGCTTGTATAGCATTTACCCATGAAGGTATGCTGATAGCTGAGAGAATCAAGGAATGGCAAGGCTTCGAGGTGGACGTATTTGGCAAGGACAGTTATAAGCAGCACTTGGGCAGGATTTTCAAGGCTTACAAAGGAGTCGTATTTATAGGTTCAACAGGAATAGCCGTAAGACTGTGTGCTCCGTACCTGGTGCACAAGACTATAGATCCGGCAGTTGTAGTGATAGATGATTTGGGAAGATACTGCATCAGTCTTGTATCAGGGCATTTGGGGGGAGCGAACAGTCTTGCCTGCAGGCTGTCTGATTTGCTGGGCTGTCAGCCAATTATAACGACAGCCTCAGATGGGCGGAACATAGAGGCAGTCGATATATTTGCAATGAGAAATGATTTATATATAGAAAATCTGGAGGATGCAAAGAAAATTACTGCGTTCATGGTGGCAGGCAAAAGAGTAAAGCTGGATTCGGAGCAGCCAATTGAACTGAACTATCACAACCTTGCAGACGCTGATTATGACGGGGTTATTTTCGTAAGCACCAGAGAGAATGTATCAAGCTGCAAGCCTTATTGCATATTGCGGCCTAAGAATATCTATGTAGGAATAGGCTGCAGAAGGGGCAAGCATAAGGATGAAATATTAAAAGCAATCAGGGAAGTATTTAAGGTAAATAATCTTTGCTTAAGCTGCATCAAGGCTTTGGCAACAGTAGATGTAAAACGTGATGAAGAGGGCATTATTGAGGCGTGCAAGGAGCTCGAATGCAAGATGCTGGTAATCGGCAGGGAGGAAATAGGCAGAGTTGAAGACCAATTCTCACCAAGCCGCTTTGTAAAGTCAGCCATTGGAGTTTCATCTGTCTGTGAGCCTTGCGCCTATCTTGCCGGAGGAGAAATAATAGTTTCAAAGACTGCAATAAATGGGATAACCATAGCAGTATCTAAGGAGAGGTAGAATGGGAAAGTTGTACGTTATAGGCATAGGGCCTGGTGGAAAAGAACATATGACCCTTAAGACCGTAGATACCATCAATAAATGTGAAGTTATAGTGGGGTATACATATTATATTGATTTGATAAAGGAATTCATAGGAAACAAAAGAGTCATCAAGACAGGGATGAAGGGCGAGCTGGAACGGTGCAGGATGGCGGTAGAGGAAGCACGAAAAGGCTTTGATACCTGTATAATCAGCACGGGAGACTCCGGCCTTTATGGCATGGCAGGACCTATATTGGAACTGGCAAGGGATATAGAGATAGAAATAATTCCCGGGGTAACCTCTGTCTTTTGCGCTGCTGCAGAGGTTGGTGCACCCATTATGCACGATTTTTGTACCATAAGTCTCAGTGATCTGCTGACGCCT
Organism: Clostridia bacterium; assembly: GCA_029238945.1. Classification (GTDB taxonomy): domain Bacteria; phylum Bacillota; class Clostridia; order Lutisporales; family Lutisporaceae; genus GWB2-37-7. The sequence continues at coordinate 3,577 of JAQZBM010000016.1, read as the reverse complement.
TGGGAGGTCATTGAAAAGAGGCTACATCAGGCAGCGGCGGGAGACTTTGTTATAGCACTGTATAATCCCAAAAGTAAAGGCAGACCGGATAATATTAATCATGCAATATCTATCATTTCTCAATATGCTAAGCCATCAACACCTGTAGCTATGGTCAAGAATGCAGGAAGAGAAGGAAATGAGCAGCGCATAGCAACTCTGGAGACTATAGATTTTGCTTTCATTGATATGATGACGGTGGTTTTGATTGGCAACAGCAATACCTATGAAATAGATAGCAAAATCATAACTCCAAGGGGGTATTCCCTTTGATTTGGATTATTGGAGGTACCAGTGAGGCAAGGACTTTGGTTAATAGTCTTACCGGTAAGAAGGAGTTCATAGTTTCTGTAGCTACATACAGCGGAGCTGAAATGCTGGAGCATGATAAAGTGGTTGTAAGCAGGATGGATAAAGCTTCTATGGCAGAGTTCATCAGAACACATGCAATTGATACTGTCGTTGACATGTCGCATCCATATGCTGCAGAGGTTACACAGAGTGCAAAGCTTGCTTGCCGTCAAACAGCCGTAAAGTATATCAGATATAGCAGAAAGGCTTCACAAGCAATTGACTGCTTTTATGCAGCTTCAATGGAAGAGTGCTTATCGTACCTTTCAGAGGTGAAGGGCTGTGTCTTTTTCACTACAGGCATGAAAAACATTAAGGATTTTCAGCTGATAAGAGGACAGAATCGCTTTGTATATAGGGTACTGCCTGCTGCTTTCAGCATTCAGGAATGTGTGGACAATAATGTGAAAATGGAAGACATCATAGCAATTCTTGGTCCTGTATCTGAGGAAATGAATTATCAGATGTTCAAGGATTTCAGGGCTGACTATGTAGTGATGAAGGATAGTGGAAAAGAAGGAGGGACTATAGATAAAATCCGGGCATGCAAAAGGCTTGGAATACCAGCTATAGTCATTGGAAGACCTAATGAGGAAGAAGGCTTTGAAAGCATCGAAGAACTTTTGGAAATTTTGAAGTAAGCAAAGGAGAAGAAACATGAAGAAAATAGTAGCAATAGCTTTTATGGTATGCATCATAATAACTATGCTGGCAGGCTGTAAGCAGTCAGATGCCGGAAAGACACCTGATATGCAGACTCCGTCAACGGAAGCCTCAGCTGATGCACCTGCAGTGCAGACCGAGATGCCGGCGACTTCGCCTGTACAAGAAATGCCTGTTACACCACTGGCATCTCCTGAGTCTAAGGCAGATATGGCAGAGGAAATCAGGGAAAAGCCTGTAGAAGCTGTTAAGGATGTGGAACCGGCAAAAACAGAAGAGAATAAGGATTCCATAACCTTTGTAGACAGTCTGGGAAAAACTCTTACCCTGAAGAAGAATCCTCAAAGAGTCGTGTGCCTATATACATCATATCTAGATCTTTGGGATATGTCGGGGGGTAAGGTGGTAGGAAGAATAGACACCAAGGAAAATGTACCTGAAGCAGCTAAGAATGTTGAAACCGTAGGACTATATACCAATCCTAATTTGGAAAAAATACTCGCATTGCAGCCGGATTTAGTGCTGATCAATTCTGATATAGCTTCACAAGTGGCATTGATTCCAATGCTTGAAAGCAGCAAGATACCATATGTGGCTCTGAAGTATGACACCTTTAAGGATTATCTGAAAATACTTAAGATATATACGGAATTAACAGATCGGGAGGATCTCTATCAGTCCAAAGGCATAGCAGTAGCCCAAAAAGTGGATGCAATTCTTGCAAAGGTGCCAAGGGACAGGGTACCCTCTGTATTGCTGCTCCTTGGGTCAACCAAGAGCGTCAGTGTAAGACTGCCGGATACTACAGTAGGTGAGATGCTTAAGGATTTGGGCGCAGTAAATATAGCATATGATCCAAGCCTAAGTGCTGCTGATATGCAGGTCTTCAGCATGGAGAGGGTAATTGAAAAGAATCCTGACTTCATATTTGCTCAGACAATGGGAGATGTAGAGGAAACAACTGCAAGAATAAAGAAGGACGTTGAGTCCAATCCTGCATGGAGTTACCTGACGGCAGTAAAAGAAGGAAGATATATTTTCCTCCCAAAGGACTTATTTCTGTTTAAACCAAATGACAGATACGCTGAGGCATACGAACAGCTGGCAAAAATTCTTTACCCGGATATATTCAACTAATTGATAAAGGATGATATATATGGCAGATATAAAGGCTTCTATACCGAAAAAAACTGAAGTGGATTTAATAAGACGCAAAGAAGCCCATAGACGAAAGCTTGTATTGCTTATCCTGCTGGGAGCTGCCTGTATAGCAAGCTTTGTTGTGAGCTTAGGCAAAGGCTCGCTAAAGCTGTCTCCGGCAGAAGTGGTAAAGGCTTTATATTATGATGTCGATACAGTAAACCATCAGATAATTTGGAACGTAAGACTTCCCAGAACTTTAGTAGCGGGCTTAGTTGGCATTTGTCTCTCACTGTCCGGTGTAATACTTCAGGGGGTAATGCAAAATCCCTTAGCTGCACCCAATATCATAGGGGTATCCTCAGGAGCCGGCCTAGCTGCTTTTGTAATAATGATTATTTTTCCGCAATACTACTTTCTTGTACCAACAGGTGCTTTTTTAGGAGCGTTGCTGGCTACTCTTCTAATCTATACCCTAGCATGGAAAAACGGTATTCAGCCTATGCGAATGATTCTGGCTGGTGTTGCGGTATCCTCCTTCCTTGGGGCAGGAATGAACGCTCTGATGATGTTTTTCCCTGAGCGTTTAGTTGGAGTAGTGGACTTTATGATAGGCGGCCTATCTGCCAGGACATGGCCTCACTTCAATGTGATTTTACCTTATGCCTTGCTGGGGATAGGAATTTCGATTCTGCTGCCCACTTCCATGAACATACTGATGCTGGGAGATGAAGTAGCGACAGGATTAGGACTTCATGTAGAAAGGATACGTTTGCTTTTCATAGCAGTTGCAGCACTTCTTGCAGGCAGTGCTGTAAGTGTGGTAGGCTTGCTTGGATTTGTAGGACTTATTGTACCTCATACAGCTAGACTGATAATAGGCTCTGATTATCGATATCTCTTTCCGGCTACGGCAATATTAGGGGCTGCTGTTGTAATGCTTTGTGATACTGTTGCCAGATTGATTTTAGATCCTATTGAGATACCTGTAGGTATCATTATGGCATTAATAGGAGGCCCCTTCTTCCTATATCTGCTAAGGGAGAAAAGGAGTGTAAGATAATGATATTGCAGGCAAAAAACATCAGTCTAAGCTATGACAGAAAAGAGGTAGTCAAGGATGTCAATATTGAAATCATGCAGGGCGAGATTGTGACTATAATAGGACCAAACGGTTCTGGAAAATCGACTGTCTTGAAGGCATTGTCAAGAACCTTAAAAACACAAAAGGGAGAAGTATTTCTTGAAGGTAAAAATATTCAAGACATCAATACAAAGCTGATTGCCCAAAAACTTGCTATACTACCACAGGTAAGACGAGTCTCCGGTGATGTAACAGTGGAAGCCCTAATAGGCTATGGTAGACATCCTCACCTTGGCTTTG
>JAQZBM010000217.1 GCA_029238945.1 Clostridia bacterium | reverse complement strand
GATCCGGCAAAGCCTACTATAACATTGCCGTTATAAAGTCTGCGGATTTTCTTCGCAGTAGACTTTATTATTGTGCTTTGACTCATAGTGACCTGTCCGTCTCCTGCAATTGCGCTTTTACCATCTTTTTTGACCGCTACTATCGTTGTTGCATGTAACATATATTTCCTCCACATGTGATAGATTTGTCAATTAACGATGAACAAATTTTCACAATTATCTAACAAATCTTTATCTTTAATATAGCACATTAGCTTAGTGCTTGCAACAACACTAAGCATTCTTAATGAAATTTTCCAAATCATTTAATGCTCTTTCAGCATGCTTCCTGTTTTTTTCAGCCTTGTTTCTTATTCGCATTCCCAGTTGTGGGAAAATACCATAGTTAACATTCATAGGTTGAAAATTCTTGCTTGTATCATCATTGATATAATGACATAGTGCGCCGTGGGCTGTGGTCTTGGGGAACACCAAGGGTTCCATTCCCTTTATTATTCTGCTCATATTTATACCTGCAACCAAGCCGGAGGATGCTGACTCAATATAGCCCTCCACTCCCGTTATTTGTCCTGCGAACATGATGTTTGGATTTTTCTCAAGCTGCAGCGTATGTGTCAGAAGCTTTGGCGAATTAATATATGTGTTTCTGTGCATTACTCCGTAACGTACAAATTCCGCGTTTTCAAGTCCCGGTATCAGACTGAAAACTCTCTTTTGCTCACCCCATTTCAGATGAGTTTGAAAGCCTACAATATTAAACAGGGTTCCTTCTTTATTGTCTTGACGCAGCTGTACTACAGCATGAGGCTGCTCCCCCGTCCTCGGGTCTACGAGACCTACAGGCTTCAAGGGACCAAAAAGTAAAGTCATAGGACCTCTTGCCGCCATTGTTTCTACAGGCATACAGCCTTCAAAAACAACTTCTTTCTCAAATTTCTTAAGAGGTACTACCTCTGCCGAAGTTAGCTCTTTGTAAAAAGTATTATATTCTTCCTCTGTCATAGGACAGTTGATATAGTCGCTTTCTCCCTTATCATAACGAGAGGCTTTAAAAGCCTTACTCATATCTATACTGTCGAAGGCCACTATGGGCGCAGCTGCATCGTAGAAATAAAAGTACTGGTCATTTGTCAGCCTCATTATACTGTCTGAGAGCCTCTCTGATGTCAATGGTCCTGAAGCAATGATAGTATACACGTCCTCAGGTATATCAATAAGCTCTTCATGTATTATCTCAATATTTTCATTGCCTTTAATTCTGTCTGTCACATCCTGAGAAAACTTTTCACGGTCAACCGCCAAAGCTCCCCCTGCAGGAATTGCATTTCCATCTGCACATTCCATAATCAGCGAGCCCAGTCTTCTCATTTCTTCCTTCAAAAGTCCCACTGCATTCTCCAATTGATTTGATCTTAAGGAATTGCTGCATACGAGCTCCGCAAATTTCTCTGTATGGTGCGCAGGCGTAGAATTTTTAGGTCTCATCTCATAAAGCTTAACCTTAATCCCACGCTTCGCAAGCTGCCATGCAGCTTCACTTCCTGCTAATCCTGCTCCTATAACTACTACATAATCCTTCAAGCTTTCACCTACTTATTCTTCTTTTCTTTTGTGGTTTTATAATCGCAATTCTCATTCATGCATTTATATACTTCACCGGCTTTGCTCTGCTTAACCGAGAGATTAGTTCCGCATTCAGGACAAGTATCCTTAACCGGTTCATCCCATGATACGAAGTTGCATTCCGGGTATCTGCTGCAGCCAAAGAACTTCTTGCCCCTCTTGGACCTTCTCTGCACCAGCTCTCCTTCGCATTTAGGACACTTGATGCCTGTATGCTCCAATATAGGTTTTATATTTCTGCACTCAGGGAAGCCCGGACAAGCCAAGAACTTGCCAAACTTTCCTTGCTTATATACCATGTTTCTGCCGCAGTGCTCACATATTACATCGCTGACCTCGTCCTGTATCTGTATCTTGCCAATCTGTTCTTCTGCTTTCTCTAGAAGCAGATGGAAGGGAGCATAGAAATCTCTTATTATTTCTACCCAATCCTTCTCGCCTTCCTCAACGTCATCCAGCATCTTTTCCATATTTGCAGTAAATTCAACATCCACTACACTTCCGAAATATTCCTTTAAAAGCTCTGTTACCTTTTCACCCAGCTCTGTTGGAACCAGCAGCTTCTTATCTCTTACAATATAGCCTCTTGCCAGAATAGTGGAAATTATCGGAGCATATGTGCTTGGTCTTCCTATCCCCTTCTCTTCCAAGGTCTTAACAAGAGTTGCCTCTGTATATCTTTGAGGCGGCTCTGTGAAGTGCTGCTTGGGTTCCAGCTTCTTAAGCTTTACTTTTTGACCTTCAGTAAGTTCAGGCAATGTGACATCCGTGAACTCATCCTTGTCATCCTTATAATCCATGAATACACGCAGGAAACCATCAAATTTCAATATACTGCCTGTAGCCTTGAAGATATATCCTGCTGCATTGATGTCCACTGAAATGGTGTCATAAAGTGCTGCCTGCATTTGGCTTGCAGCAAATCGTTCCCATATCAGCTTATATAATTTCAATTGGTCCTTTTCAAGGGAATCCTTTATGGAGTTCGGTTCTCTGTATATAGAAGTAGGCCTTATGGCTTCGTGGGCATCCTGAACCTTCTTGCCTGACTTTTGCTGCCTTGCTTCTGTGCTTACATAGTTCTTGCCGAACTTCTCTTGTATATATTCCGAGGACTCCTTCTTGGCATCATCGGATATTCTGATGGAGTCGGTTCTTATGTAAGTAACTAAGCCCACAGTTCCTTCGCCTTTTATATCCACACCTTCATAAAGCTGCTGTGCCAGCATCATTGTCTTTTTGGTAGTAAAGCCCAGCTTCTTATAGGCTTCCTGCTGCAAGCTGCTTGTAGTAAATGGCCAAGGTGCATTTCTCTTCTTCTCGCCTTTTTTTATCTTATCTACTACGTATTCAACGCCTTCAAGCTTAGCAAGCAGCTCTTCCATGCTTTTCTCGTCGTTGATTTCCAGCTTTTCGCCTGCTTTTCCGTAGAATTTTGCATCGAAGCTTTTCTTGCTTTTGGTATCTGTAAGCTTTGCCAGCAAGGACCAATATTCCTTTGGTACAAAAGCCTTTATCTCATTTTCCCTGTCGCAGATTAGTCTTACTGCAACAGACTGTACTCGTCCTGCGCTAAGTCCCTTTTTTATCTTTTTCCATAGCAAGGGGCTTATCTTATAGCCCACTAGTCTGTCCAGAACTCTCCTTGCCTGCTGAGCATCAATGAGATTTATGTTAAGCTTCCGGGGATGCTTCAACGCACTGGTTACAGCGGTTTTGGTAATCTCATTGAACTCAATCCGACAGGCTGAATTTACATCCACTCCCAATAGAGCTGCCAGATGCCAAGAGATAGCTTCGCCTTCTCTATCTGGGTCTGTTGCAAGGTAAACCTTGTTACAGCTCTTTGCTTCCTTTTTAAGTTTCTCTGTAATAGGACCCTTACCTCTGATAGTAATATATTTGGGTTCAAAATTATTATCTATATCAATACCAAGTTGACTTTTGGGCAAATCTCTAATATGCCCCATAGATGCCTCTACCTTGTATCCCGAACTTAGAAACTTCTTTATAGTTTTAACTTTCGCAGGTGACTCAACAATTACTAAAGCTGTTTTCAAATATTTCACCCCATTTTAAAAATTCAACACATATTATAACAGAATAATGATAAATTTGCCAACAATCATAGTAAATTATCTTTACTTTTGTTTATTTAGTCAATTATTCATTTATAAAAGCAGCTAATTTGCAATCTCGCTGTAATATATTCCATTTATATTACTAATTATGCCTTTTAGCTCCATAATTGATACTTTGCTTAACACAATGCTTACTTCCAGCCCTGTCCTTGATGCAATTCCGTCTATTGAGCGTCCTCCCTCTGCCAGGCAGTCTGCTATAAGGGCTTCAGTCTCATCTAAGGAATAGCCTTCTAATACCTTACTTGGACATTCAATGGTCACATTCAGCTCTTCCAGAATATCCTCTACCGAACTGACAAGCTTGGCCCCATTTTTTATTAAACTGTTTGTCCCTGCGCTGTTTGGCGAGTTAATGCCTCCCGGTACAGCAAATACCTCTCTTCCCTGTTCTAAGGCCAAATCCGCAGTGATTAATGAGCCGCTCCTAAGTCCCGCTTCTACTACAACAGTTCCTAAGGACAGACCGCTGATAATTCTGTTCCTGGCAGGGAAATTACCGGGCTGCGGAGTCATACCCAAGGGATATTCCGATACCACTGCACCGCTTTTTATTATTTCATTATAGATATTCAAGTTGCTTCTGGGATGTACATGAGTTACTCCGCTGCCCAAAACAGCTATAGTTCTTCCTTTTGACTTTAGTGCACCTCTATGGGCTGCCGCATCTATACCTAAGGCCATACCGCTTACCACTGTCACACCGCAGGCTGCCAAGTCTCCCGCTAAACGTTCCGCTGCCTTCAATCCGTATTCCGTTGCCTTTCTGGAGCCTACCATCGCCACTGCCAAAGAATCAGTCTCCAAAAGCTCTCCCAATGAGTACAGCACCGGTGGCGGGTCATAAATTTGCTTCAAATTTGCAGGGTACTCTTCCTGCTTGGATAGATATACATTGATACCATTATCTTTTACTTTTTTTAAATATTTATCAATTTTTTCAATATTTCTATTGTTTGTTATCAGTTTGGCAATTTCATCACCTATCAGTCCATAAGACTTTAGCTCGGCTTCCGAGCTCATAAATACATTCTCTGCTGTTTCAAAGCGTCTTATAAGATCATAAAATCTTTTGGCTCCTATCCCAGGCAAGCTTGA
>JAQZBM010000216.1 GCA_029238945.1 Clostridia bacterium | reverse complement strand
GAAATCTCCATATAATCTACTCCTTGCTTCAAAGCTGCAGGATATGATACACCCTTCTTATTACACTTTATTCATTTGAATTAATATTCATTTGCAAAGCAAATCCGGCTAAAAGCGAAGGACTCGATATCCAGAGCTTTTATTGTGAATATAACAAGGTTCCCGGGACCTATCAGCAGCTTTAGCTGCTTTTTGATGGGTGGGGTTCTTATTACGGAGTAACAAGGTTCCCGGGACCCATCAGCAACTTTAGTTGCTTTTTGATGGGTGGGGTTCTTATTGTGAATGCTTATTAAACAAATCTATCAAATACTTTTTATAATCCTTGCCAATCTCCTTCTGTTCCAATGCAAAATCAGTATTAGCTATCATATAGCCTAAGGTGTTGCCCACATCATATCTGACTCCCTCAAAGGTATAAGCAAAGAATTCCTGAACTTTGCATAGAGTTTTTAAAGCATCAGTCAGTTGAATCTCCCCTCCCTTTCCCGGTTCAGTTTTCTCCAATATATCAAAGACCTCACTGTGGATGATGTATCTTCCCATAACTGCAAGGTTAGAAGGAGCTTCTTTTAAATCGGGCTTCTCAACAAGATCCTCAACCTTAATTAAGCCGTCTGAAAGCTTTGTCCCTTTGATTATTCCATGCAAACTTATCAGTTCATCTGCAATATACATTGCACCTATTATATTGCCCTTGCATTCATTATAGGAATTTATCATTTGCAGCAAGCAAGGATTCTTCAATGAGTATATGATGTCATCTCCCAGCAGGACAGCAAATACTTCATCCTGACCAATGAAATCCTTGGCGCAAAGAATTGCATGACCTAATCCACGAGGATAATCCTGCTTTACATATGAAATTTTCGCCATTCCGGAGATTTTCTCTATGGCTTCAAGAAGGTCCAGTCTACCTATTTTAATCAGATGCTTTTCCAGTTCAACCGACCTTTCAAAATAGTCATTTATCTCCTTTTGATCCGCGCCTATTACAATAGCGATTTCTTCTATACCAGAGAATATCGCTTCTTCAACCAAATAGTGAATTACCGGTTTATCAACTACAGGAAGCATTGCTTTTGGAATTGATTTTGTTGCAGGTAATAGTCTGGTTCCAAAACCTGCTACTGGAATGATTGCTTTTTTAATTATCAAAGTAGCTCACTCCAATTCATAGCTTTTTACTATACCATTCTATGGTTTTCTTTAATCCATCCTCCAGTGAAATGGTAGGACAGTACCCTAAAATTTTCTCAGCAGCAGTTATATCGGGACTTCTTCTTGGTATGTCCTCATAACTGGAGCCATAGAACTCTTCATAGCATTGAAATACTATGCTGCCATTTTTACCGGATATCTCCAGTATCTTGTTTGCCAAATCCAATATTGATATCTCATTTCTATTGCCCAGGTTAAAAATTTTTCCCTCTGCCTCACGGACTCTTCCAGCTTCAATTGTTCCTTTTATTATGTCATCTATATAGGTGAAGCAGCGTGTCTGAGTGCCGTTTCCATGCACTGTAAGGGGCTCGCCCTTTAAGGCTTGGTTTATAAATCTTGTGACCACTCCACCATAAGCCCAGCTGTTTGTGCGAGGTCCATAAGCATTGAAAAATCGAAGTATCACAACGGGCATGCCCTTTTTGGCATATCCGAAGCATAGATGCTCATCTGCTGTTTTGGATATAGCATAACACCATCTGTCAATGGTAGATGACCCATAAATCCGGTTATCCTCTTCCTTAAATGGCACTTTGTCGCTTTTTCCGTACACCTCAGAGGTTGAAGCAAGTACTACCTTTTTGTCGTGCTTCCATGCAAGCTCCAGTAAACGCGAGGTATAGCATAGGTTGACATCTATTACCTTAACCGGATCCTCTACATATCTTTTAACTCCTACTATAGCAGCCAAGTGGTAAATTACATCAACCTTCTTAATCAGCTCTTGTAATATCGCCTCATTGGATATGCAGCTGATTACAAATTCGAAGTTCGGGTTTCCTTTGAGGTGCTCAATATTTTCCAGTTTCCCCGAGCTAAGATCATCCAGTCCCCAGACCTGATTTCCCTGCTTCAGCAGTTCAGTGCAAAGATGAGAGCCTATAAACCCTGCTGCACCTGTAACCAAGTATTTCATATTCCCACCCCTATATAATTAATGCCAAATTTCTTCATCTCTTCCACATTAAAAAGGTTTCTTCCGTCTACTATCAAAGGATTCCTTAAGCTTTGTTTCAACCTTTGTATATCAAGCTCTCTGTATTCTTTCCATGCAGTTAAAATCAAAACAGCGTCCTTAGCCTCTGCCGCATCATAGGGTGATGCTATCCATTCTACGCCAGGCAGTTCCTCCTGCGATAAGCCTGCCTGTTCTGTGCTTTTTACCCATGGGTCTGTAGCAGTGACTTTTGCTCCCTTTGATATTAAGTTCTTTACTATTGGCAGGTTGTGTGACTGTCTTACATCATCGGTTTCCTGTTTGAATGCCATGCCGAACACCGCTATGTCTTTCCCTTGCAAAGTGCCTAGCTGTGCTTCAAGCTTCTCTACGATAGCCTGCCTCTGGCCTTCATTTACATCCAAAACTGATTTTAGAATTCTCGCATTAATGTGTGCTTCCTCATACTGCTTGATTAAGGATTTCAAATCCTTCTCCAGACATGGCCCGCTGAAGCCGACACCAGCCTCTATGAAATGTAGGTTAATTCTTGGGTCCAAACCTATACCTCTGCTTATAATCCTGACGTCTGCTCCTACCTTTTCGCATAAAAGGGATATCTCATTAATAAAGGATATTTTCGAAGATAGAAAGGCATTACTGACCAGCTTGATCAGCTCAGCGTTTTCCCAGCTTGTTAAAACTACCGGAACATCCTTTGGTTTATATAAATCGGCAATCTTTTTACTGTTTTCTTCATTTTGACTTCCTACTACTATCCTTGCCGGCTCCCAGAAGTCTTTGACCCCCGTACCTTCCTTCAAAAATTCAGGATTGGATACCATTGTAATATGTTTAGACAGCTTTCTCTCCTCCAAATATGCTGTCAGTCTTCGTGATGTACCGGCGGGTACAGTACTCTTTATAACTGCAAGACACGGTGTTCTCACCTTTTGAGCCAAAGCTTCAACTGAAGAGTATATTTGAGATAAATCTGCTTCACCGTTTGACAGAGAGGGTGTCCCTACACAGATAAAAACGATTTCTGCATCCTGCAAATCCCTCATTTCCATAGTAAAGCTCAACAATCCATTATTAACAGTTTCCAGCACTACTTCCTCTAATCCGTCTTCTTTAAAAGGCAGCGTTCCCTTTTTAATACCTTCAATTTTATTCTTGTCAATATCGTATGCAATGACTTTATGATTAAGTTTAGCCAAACATGCAGCCTGGATTAAACCGATATGCCCGCACCCTCCGATAACTCCTATCTTTGTATATCCCAAAATAAAAGCCCCCAATTCTGCAATTAAATTTAAATATCTCACTTAAGTATGTTATAGATAACAAAAAAGTTATCATTTAGCTTCAAGTATTTCTTGGCGTATAAACTGATAAAATTGTCGTTTCTACTGTCGTCAAGCATAATCAATGCATCTGTTTGACCTGTCATTATTTCCTTTATAACATTTGAAATCTTAGCTTTCCAATTCCTATACTCTATTGCTTTTACTTCCAAACCGGCAGCAGGAGCTATTTTATCCATATAATTTCTTACCGCCTTATATGGTCCGATTACAGCCGCTTTTGGCTGCACCTTTCCACCCTTGTTGAGAAGCCTGTAGATGCCTCTGGATGATACAATCTGAATTTCATCTACAGTTGCATAATTATCTTTGTTTGATAAGGATTGCTTATGAAGTCTATAGCTTAAGAGGACTTTAGGTATGTTTTCCAGCTCCCCTTTTTCTGACAGCTTCAACCACAAGTCATAGTCATAGGCAATTTTAAAGTCGGTATCATAGCCGCAAACCTGCATGAAGGTATCCTTTCGAAACATCATAGAGCTATGGGTTAAGGGACAGCCCCAATATATGCCGTCTCGTATATCGTGACTGGAAATATAGGAGTTTTTACCGTTAGCTACACCAAGCAGATAGCCTTTTGAGATTTCCTTGCTGCCTGGAATGCAATCTATCATGGTTCCAATTCCTACCACTCCATAGTGAGTTAATGAATACCTGACCTGTTCTTCTATTTTTGTAGGGTAGTATATATCATCCGCGTCCAGAATAGCAATCCAAAAACCCTTTGCATTGTCAATACCTACATTCAGTGCATTGGCGGCTCCTTGGTTTTGTTCCAGATGGATAATCTTCACTCTTTCATCAGTAATTTTGTCTAATATCTCTCTGGTTGAATCCGTAGAGCCGTCATTTACTATGATAAGCTCAATATTCTCATAGCTTTGAGTTAGTGCACTTTCAATTGCTTCCTCTATAAATTTCTCTCCGTTATATACTGCCATTACAATAGATACCGGAATCTTTATCTGGGCTTCTTCCTTCCAACGTGCTAATATTTTCTCATAATCAAAGTCTTCTCCATCAATAAGCATATCCAGTGCATGCCCAAAGTCAATTACAACCCTGTTTGTTTTTTGGGCAAGCATGGGCGCTAATATTGTAGCAGGAATACCCGCTGCAAGAATTGCAGCATCCCAGTCATCCCTCTCAGACAGTTCACTATATACTTTTTCTATTTCATCATAGCCTTCCAAATCCATGGTACAGGCTACGGCAACGCCCACTTTTCCAAATGCTTCACGAGCTTCGGATGCTCTTCTGCCTACAATTGCTAACTTCCGAGTCTTCAAAGCTCTCCAAAATCTATCACTATTTATCATGTCATGAGTAATAAAAGCCT